>NZ_JALNTH010000006.1:175330-175470 GCF_023161935.1 Pseudoalteromonas sp. 2CM28B | reverse complement strand
ACACCACACCCACAATTTCGGGTACGGCAACGGGTGAGCCTGAGGGCACCGTTGTTACGATCACCGTGACGGATGAAGCGGGTAATTTGCAAACAATTACTACCGAAGTGCAAGCCGATGGCACCTTTAGTGTAGATGTA
>NZ_JALNTH010000006.1:0-175230 GCF_023161935.1 Pseudoalteromonas sp. 2CM28B | reverse complement strand
CCGAATGAGCTAAGTGAAGGTGAATTTACCGTTGAGGTATCGGTAACCGATAACGCAGGTAATGAAACTACAGCAACCATCACAGGTGAGGTTGATACCGCAGCGCCTACAGTAATAATAGATCCCGTGGGTGATACAAGCGACACCACACCCACTATTTCGGGTACGGCAACGGGTGAGCCAGAGGGCACAGTTGTTACGATCACCGTGACGGATGAAGCGGGTAACCTGCAAACCATTACTACCGAAGTGCAAGCCGATGGCACCTTTAGTGTAGATGTACCGAATGAGCTAAGTGAAGGTGAATTTACCGTTGAGGTATCGGTAACCGATAACGCAGGTAATGAAACTACAGCAACGACCACAGGTGAAGTAGATACCGCAGCGCCCACAGTGTTAATTGACCCGGTGGGTGATACAAACGACACCACACCGACTATTTCAGGGTCTGCCACGGGCGAGCCAGAGGGAACCGTTGTTACGATCACCGTGACGGATGAAGCGGGTAACCCTCAAACCATTACTACTGAAGTGCAAGCCGATGGTACCTTTAGTGTAGATGTACCCAATGAGCTGAGTGAAGGTGAATTTACCGTTGAGGTATCGGTAACCGATAACGCAGGTAATGAAACTACAGCAACCACCACAGGTGAAGTAGATACCGCAGCGCCCACAGTGTTAATTGATCCCGTGGGTGATACAAACGACACCACACCGACTATTTCAGGGTCTGCCACGGGCGAGCCAGAGGGCACCGTTGTTACGATTACTGTGACGGATGAAGCGGGTAACTCACAAATCATTACTACCGAAGTGCAAGCCGATGGCACCTTTAGTGTGGATGTACCGAATGAGCTAAGTGAAGGTGAATTTACCGTTGAGGTATCGGTAACCGATAACGCAGGTAATGAAACCACGGCCACTACCACAGGTGAGGTTGATACAACAGCGCCGGTTGTGACAATAAATGCGCTAGGTGATACAAGTGATACTACACCAACTCTATCAGGTACGGTAAGCGGGGAACCTACAGGCTCAACTGTTACTTTAACTGTAACGGACGCTAATGGTGCAGTGCAAACAATCACTGCACAAGTCATTGCAGATGGAAGTTGGACAGTAGAAGTACCCGTAGCTTTAGCTGAAGGTAGCTATTCTGTTGATGCTACTATTAGCGATAACGCTGGCAATGAAGGTACTGCAAGCGCCTCTGGTACTATTGATACAAGTGCGTTAACTATCACTATTGATGTGATTGGTGAAACCAACGATCAAACCCCACAAATAAGCGGTGATACATTTAATGCAGAAGTAGGTTCGTCTGTTGAAGTTCAGATCACAGACTCTACAGGTGCGACTATTACCTTAACTACGGTTGTTGATGCAAACGGACAGTGGAGTGTTACTCCGCCAGCCGATTTACCTGAGGGAAGTGTATCAATCAGTGCAACAGTAACTGATTTAGGCGGTGGTTCAGCCATAGCAGAACTTGATGCTGTAATTGATATTACGCCGCCAATCATACAAATTAACGATCTAGAAACCAGTAATGATACAACACCAATTATTGCTGGTAATACTACAGGCGTTGTATCTGGCACTGTAATAAGCTTGACTGTTACAGATTCACAAGGAGTTGTTCGCTCGTTTAATACGACAACGGATGCACAAGGGAATTGGAGTGTAGAGCTTTCTCAAGAGTTGGCTTCAGGGGATTATACTGTACTGGCAGAGGTTTCTGATGCTGCAGGCAATAGTGCTTTAGATACAGCAACCGGAAATATTGATACTGCGGGGCCAAGTTTAACCGTTGATTTTGATGCTGTAACTAATGATACAACACCGACTATTTCAGGCACGAGTGATGCCGATGTAGGTACAACGATTACTGTAGTGATCACTGATGAAAACGGTGTTGAACAAACACTAACAACCACAGTAGATGCCAATGGAAGTTGGGAAGTAACCCCTCAAACAGACTTGAATGAAGGTGATAACACCATCGAAGTGAGCGTGTCTGATGAAGCAGGAAACACAACAACAGTAACCGATACAATTACTTTAGATACACAAGCACCCACATTAACCATGCAAACCGTGGGTGATGTAAACGACTTAACCCCTACATTACAAGGCACCAGTAACGAAATTGGCGGCACGGTAACACTCACAGTGACCGACAGTGACGGCGCTGTGCAAACCATTACCACCACCGTTGGTACGGATGGGCATTGGGATATTGAAATCCCAAGTGCCCTGGCACAAGGCGACTTTACTGTCAGCGCGAGTATTACTGATGCCGCAGGCAATGAGAGCACCGCCAACAGCAGTGGCAATGTAGATACTATTACCCCGGTTGTAACCGTGGATGCACTGGGACTTGGTAACGACAGTACTCCACTTATTAGTGGTACTTCAACTGAGCCAGAAGGCACAGTTGTAAACATTGTAATCACCGACAGTAATGGCGATGAAACACCGCTCACCGCCACCGTGGATGTCAACGGCAATTGGCAAGCAACCAGCCCTGAATTACCAGAAGGCAGCTACAGTGTGCAAGCCAGCATTACCGATGCGGCGGGCAATACAGGCGGCGCTACGCAATCGGGCAGCATAGATAGCCTTGCCCCGACACTGACACTCGATACTGTGGGTGCCACCAACGACAGCACGCCAACCATTAGTGGGACCACGAATGCACCAGCCGGCACGGTAATTAGCATCAGCGTTAGCGATGGCATTACCACCGAAACCTTTACAGCCACAGTCCAAGCGGGTGGCAGCTGGTCAGCGGATGTACCAAATGCATTGGTTGATGGTGAGCTGACCATTGAAGCCAGCGTGAGCGACAACGCCGGTAACACCACCACAGTTAGTGAAACCGCCACGCTGAACACCACCGCGCCAAGCATTAGCATTAATACCTTGGTTGATACCAACGACACCACGCCAACAATTAATGGGACAAGTGATGCAGCCGATGGCACTATCATTAGCTTAACGTTTGAAGATAGCGCGGGTAATATTACGACTGTTGATACCACCGTAACCGGTGGCGTGTGGAGCGTTGATGCACCAACTGAATTAGCTGAAGGCGAATACACAGTGACCGCCGAGGTAGACGATGGCCTGGGTAATATCGGCAGCGCCACAGAAACCGGTATTATTGACACCACTATGCCAGCGATTGAAGTGAATGAGCTAGTTGTTACCAATGATACAACCCCAACGATCACCGGCACCGCGAATGCACCGCAAGGCAGCACCGTAACTGTAGAGATCACCGATAGTAATAATGTGACCCATACGGTTACAACGACCCTAGGAGCTAATGGCACGTGGAGTGTGGCTGCCTCACAAGTAGTTGCTGAAGGCAGTTATACCGTAAGTGCAAGCGTAAGCGATGCAGCGGGTAACACAGCGACCGCCACAGGCGCAGGGGAGGTTGATACCATTGCGCCAACACTTGATTTAACTAGCCCAGGTTCAAGTAATGATGTTACACCGACCCTAAGCGGCACCAGTGATGCCGTTGAAGGCACCGTGATCACCTTTACGGTTATCGATGATTTAGGGGCCCAGCAAACCTTTACCACCACTGTGGATGCGAGCGGCAACTTCTCAGTGGAAGTACCGACGGCACTTGCAGAAGGGCCTTACAGCATTGAGGCCAACATTAGCGATGATGCAGGTAACAGCACTGATATCTCTGGCAGCGGTAACATCGATACGACCGCGCCAAGTGTGAGTGTGGATGCACCAGTGCTCACCAACGACAGCTCGCCAACGGTTACGGGCACCAGTGATGCACCAAACAGCACCGTTACGATAACCTTTACCGATGCAGCCAATGCCGTACAAACCATTGATGTACAAACCGATGCGAATGGTAATTGGAGTGCCACCCCAGCGACTGATTTAGCCGAAGGGAGCTACAGTGTGAGTGCGAGCATCACGGATGCAGCGGGCAACACGGGCACAGGGACAGACAGCGGTGAAGTGGATGTAACTCCACCGGCTCTTGCCTTTACGCCGACCTTCGAGCTTGGTTTATTGGTTACCCTCAGTGGTACATCTGACCTGCCTGCAGGCAGTGAAATCACCATCACCGAGCAACTTATTGGCGGAGGAGTGGGTGTAACTTACACCACCACAACCGATGCCAACGGTAATTGGTCTTTGGTGGGGCTTGATGTATCACTACTGGATGTAGGCTCAGTGATTGCCACAGCCACAGATGCAGCAGGGAACACACGCACAATCAGCTCAGATGACTTTGATAACACACCACCTACACTCACAGTTGAGGTGGATGCACAAAGCAATAGCAACACGCCTATAATCAGCGGTACAAGTGACGCAGGCGAAGGCGCACAAGTGACGATTGTGGTGACCGACAGTGACGGTAGCCCACAAACTATTACCGCCCTTGTTGATGCTAACGGCGAGTGGAGCGCCACACCAGCGACTCCGCTCAGTGAAGGTGAAAGCACAATTGAAGTGAGCGTACGCGACAGCGTAGGCAACGAAACCACCGTGAGTGAAACCACCACCATCGATACGCAAGCACCTACATTAACCATGCAAACCGTGGGTGATGTAAATGATTTAACACCGACATTACAAGGCACCAGTAATGAAATTGGCGGCACGGTAACACTCACCGTGACCGACAGTGATGGTGCTGTGCAAACCATTACCACCACCGTTGGTACGGATGGGCATTGGGATATTGAAGTGCCAAGTGCCCTGGCACAAGGTGACTTTACTGTAACGGCCAGTATTACTGATACCGCAGGCAATGAAAGTACCGCCAACAGCAGTGGCAATGTAGATACCATAACCCCGGTTGTAACCGTGGATGCACTGGGGCTTGGTAACGACAGTACTCCACTTATTAGTGGTACTTCAACTGAGCCAGAAGGCACTGTTGTAAATATTGTCATTACCGACAGTAATGGCGATGAAACACCGCTCACCGCCACCGTGGATGTCAACGGCAACTGGCAAGCAATCAGCCCAGAATTACCTGATGGCAGCTACAGTGTACAAGCCAGCATTACGGATGCGGCGGGCAATACAGGCGGCGCTACGCAATCGGGCACCCTTGATAGTCTTGCCCCGACACTGACACTCGACACTGTGGGTGCCACCAACGACAGCACGCCAACCATTAGTGGGACCACGAATGCACCAGCGGGCACGGTGATTAGCATTAGCGTTAGCGATGGCATTACCACCGAAACCTTTACAGCCACAGTGCAAGCGAATGGCAGCTGGTCAGCCGATGTACCAAATGCACTGGTTGATGGTGAGCTAACCATTGAAGCCAGTGTGAGCGACAACGCCGGTAACACCACCACGGTTAGTGAAACAGCCACGCTGAACACCACCGCGCCAAGTATTAGCATTAATACCTTGGTTGATACCAACGAAACCACACCAACCATTAATGGGACAAGTGATGCAGCCGATGGCACTACCATTAGCTTAACGTTTGAAGATAGCGCGGGTAATATTACGACTGTTGATACCACCGTAACCGGTGGCGTGTGGAGCGTTGCTGCACCGAGTGAACTAGCTGAAGGTGAATACACAGTGACCGCAGAAGTAGACGATGGTCTGGGTAATATCGGCAGCGCGACTGAAACCGGTGAGATTGATTTAACCCCACCGAGCCTTGTTATTACAGATAACGGCGTTAGCAACGACACAACACCGACGATCTCCGGCACAAGTGATGCGCCACAAGGCAGTGAAGTCACAATTATTGTGACAGACAATGCCGGTACACAGCAAACCATTACCGCCACAGTGGGCGCAACTGGTATATGGTCAGTTCCGGTTACAACAGCCCTTGCTGAGGGCAACTTTACCGTAAGTGCAAGCGTAAGCGATACAGCGGGTAACACAGCGACCGCCACAGGCGCAGGGGAGGTTGATACCATTGCGCCAACACTTGATTTAACTAGCCCAGGTTCAAGTAATGATGTTACACCGACCCTAAGCGGCACCAGTGATGCGGTTGAAGGCACCGTCATCACCTTTACGGTTATCGATGACTTAGGAGCCCAGCAAACCTTTACCACTACCGTGGATGCGAGCGGCAATTTCTCAGTGGAAGTACCGACGGCACTTGCAGAAGGGCCTTACAGCATTGAGGCCAGCATTAGCGATGCCGCAGGTAACAACACTGATATCTCTGGCAGCGGTAACATCGATACCACCGCGCCAAGTGTGAGTGTGGATGCACCAGCGCTCACCAACGACAGCACACCAACGGTTACGGGCACCAGTGATGCACCAAACAGCACCGTTACGATAACCTTTACCGATGCAGCCAATGCCGTACAAACTATTGATGTACAAACCGATGTGAATGGTAATTGGAGTGCCACCCCAGCGACTGATTTAGCTGAAGGTAACTACAGCGTCAGCGCGAGCATCACGGATGCAGCGGGTAACACGGGCACAGGGACAGACAGCGGCGAAGTGGATGTGACTCCACCGACTTTAGAGATCATTCCTTCGTTCTTACTTGGCAACTTAGTTTCTCTTTCAGGGGATTCTGATTTACCAGAAGGGTCAGTGATCACCATTACTGAGTATCTTGTTGGCGGTGCTGTAGGCGCTACCTACACTGCTACCACGAATGCTGATGGCACATGGGGACTTGCCAACATAACAGTACCTCTGCTTAGTCTTGCGTATGTTACTGCAACTGCAAGTGATGCAGCCGGCAATGTTGCGAGCGTCAACTCACTTAATTTTGATAATGAAGCACCTGCGCTTACCGTTACTGTAGATGCATTATCGAATGATGCAACGCCTGTGATCTCTGGTGTTACTGATATGGTTCAAGGAACCGAGATAGAACTAACCGTTGTAGATAGTGCAGGTCAAAGCCAGCAGTTTACGGCCATAGTTCAAGCTAATGGAAGTTGGTCTGTTGAAGTGCCAACCGAGTTAGCACAAGGACAGTACACTGTTACCGCAGAGGTAAGAGACGATGTTGGTAATTTAACCACTGAGCAAGCACAAGGTGAAATAGACAGCATAGCACCTACTCTTAGCGTTAATCCTATCGATACTACAGCAGATACAACGCCAACCCTATCAGGCACCAGTGATGCTATAGGTGCTGATGTAATAATTAGCATTGATGGCCAAACCTTTTTTGCGGTAGTCGATGCTGATGGAAATTGGCAGGTAGAGGTACCAACTGCACTTACCGATGGTAACTATACGGCGCAAATTAATGTTGCTGACGACGCCAATAATATCACTAACACAACAATCGACTTAACAATTGATACTCAGGTACCAATAGTCGCATTGGACGACATAACCGTATTTAACACAGATACGCCAGTTATTAGTGGTACATCTGGTGAACCTACTGGCACAAATGTAGATATTGTTATTACAGATAGTAATGGTGATATACATACGTTAGCTGCTACGGTTGATGCAAATGGTAATTGGCAAACAACAGCGCCTAATTTACCTGAAGGAAATTACAGTGTTGTTGTTAGTATTACCGACGATGCTAATAATACAGGTTCAGCGACTGGAACAGGGCTTGTTGATACTCAAGCACCAACCATTACCATTGACGCATTAGGTACAATTAATAGCAGCACGCCTACTATTTCAGGTACATCTAATGAGGTTGAAGGTACTACAATTAATGTCACAATTACTGATGGTGATAGCACTGATACCTACACAACGACTGTGGGGGCAGGCGGGGCCTGGAGTGTTGATGTAACCACGCCATTAACTGATGGACAAGTGACAGTTTCAGCAAGTATTACTGATACTGCAGGTAACAGTAGTGAAGCAAATGCTACTGCCACGCTTAATACTAATGCACCTACCATTAATATAAACACCGTTGTTGATACAAACGATCAAACACCTACGCTTTCTGGATCGAGTAGTGCTGCAAATGGTACGCTAGTTACGGTTACTATTACCGATGTTAATAATGTTTCGCACACGGTTACAACCACTGTAACTGATAATACATGGAGTGTAGATGCGACAAATATCCTTCCTGAGGGCACGTTTACTGTTTCAGCCAGTGTGACTGAAGGTGGCTTAACCAGCAGTGCAACAGATACAGGGCTGATAGATTTAACAGCCCCAGTATTGAATATCACGCCGCTACTAACGAGCAATGATACAACGCCTACAATTTCAGGTACAAGTACAGCCCCACAAGGCGCCATAGTCGCTATTTTGATCACAGATAGCCTAGGCGCAGAGCAAACAGTTAATGCCACAGTTGGTGCAAATGGCACATGGTCAGTTGCAGCTCCTTTATCGCTTAGCGAAGGCACGTATACTGTTACTGCATCAACAAGTGATACCGCGGGGAACCCTGTAAATACTGGCACTACCGGTGTGGTTGATATAACCGCACCAGTGGTTAGCATTAACGATATTGTAGGTAGTACAGATTTAACACCTAGCGTTTCTGGCAGTGTAACAGGTGCAGCCGTAGGAGATGTGGTTGCTGTGGTATTTACCGACTTCCAAGGTAATGCGCATACTGTCAATACAACGGTGCAAGCCGGTGGAACTTGGTCAGTAGAGGCAAGCAATAGTCTTTCGCAAGGGGCATATTCAGTAGAAGTATTTATTACTGATAATGCCGGAAATACAGGCAGCAATATCACTAACGCTAATATAGATACAATTGCGCCAGAAATTAGTATTGATCAAAGTTCATTAATACTTACCCAAGACAGCACGCCATTAATTAGTGGCACATCAAACGAGCCAAATACAAACGTTATCGTTACGTTTACGGATTCAGTTGGTGCATCGCACCAAATTACCGTACAAACGGATGCAAATGGAGACTGGCAAGCCGCTGCCGATAATATTTTAGCTGACGGTGTCTACAGTGTTACGGCTACGATTACTGATAGTGCAGGAAATACTTCGGTAGATAGTAAAACGGGTGGCGAAGTAGATACAGTAGGGCCAGAGCTTACTATTGTGCCTTCGTTCTTGCTAGGGCAGCTCGTTTCTTTATCTGGTACATCTGATTTAGGTGAAGGCAAAACCGTTACGGTAACTCTAGAGCTTGCAGGTGATTTACTTGACTTAACGTACGATGTAACCACCGATGCCAATGGTGATTGGGAATTACTAGGCCTAGCGGTTAATGTTATTGGCTTATCAGTTGTAGAAGCCTCTGCAACTGATGATGCAGGTAACACAACCACTATAACTACGGCTGATGTTGATGCGTCAACGCCATTACTTAATGCAGTGGTTGACTTTGTCACAGGGCAAGGGGATTTACCAATCATTAGCGGTACGACCGACCAAGCCCCAGGCACCAAAGTACTTGTTGAAGTCATTGATAGTGATAACGTAGTACAAGAACTCGTTGCGATCGTACAGGAAGATAACTCATGGGCTGTACAAGTTCCTCAATCACTTGCTGAGGGCGTGTTTACTGTAACTGTAAATGTATTAAGTGAAGTTGGGATCACAGCGACACAGCTAATTAGTAGTGTAGTAGATACCATCTCGCCAACACTTGATTTACAAGTAATTGGTACAACGTCAGATTCTACTCCAATCATTCAAGGAACCAGTGATTTAATTAATGGTGTGGTAGAAATTCAGTTAGACGGCGGCTCAGTACTAACCACAACAGTGAATGCAGCAGGTCTATTTTCACTAGAAGTGGATGCGCTGACTGAAGGGCAGCATGTTGCCAACGTGAGTATCACTGATGATGCTGGCAATGTAGTAACGCAAACGCTTGAGTTTGTTGTTGATACGTTAGTACCTGTAGTAGATATTTTACCGTTGAGCGTCAGCAATACTGACATACTAACTATTTCGGGTACTTCAGAGGAAGCTCCGGGTACGGACATTGATGTAACTGTGGTAGATAGTAACGGCAACGCAACAGTATTTGATGCCCTTGTTGGGAGTGATGGCACGTGGTCGTTATTAACCACGAGCCTACCTGATGGTATATATAGTGTATTTGCAAGTATTACTGATGCTGCGGGTAATGTAGGCCAATCTACTACTGAGCAAGTGACGATTGATACCATACCGCCATCGTTAGAAATAGACGCCTTTGGTGTACTTAACACGCTAACGCCAACTATTACTGGCACCAGTGACGAAGAGGCTGGTAGCTTAATTACGGTTAATATTACCGACTCTACAAACACACTTTATGAAGTTACTACAACAGTATTAGGCGATGGCACGTGGCTTGTTGTTGCGCCTGCACTTGCTGAGGGCGACTTAACCGTTGAGGCTATTAGTATTGATGATGCAGGAAATATAGCAACAGTGGCACAAACGGGCACCGTTAGTACCACTTTACCGGGCCTATTAATTAACCCAATAATAGATACAAGCGATACAACTCCTACGATTAGTGGTACTACCGATGTAATAAACGGTAATGTAGAAGTTGTTATTACAGATAGCAGTGGTAATGCAACAACCTACAATACTCAAGCTATTTCTGGTGTATGGACATTAATACCCACCACACCATTAGCTGAAGGCGCGTTTACGGTTGATGCGACAGTCGAAAACTTAGGGCTTACTAGTTCTACAAGCCTAGGTGGTATTGTTGATTTAACACCGCCAACAATTGAGGTTGACCAGTTATCCGTTACTAATAATCCGCTACCAACCATTACAGGTATAAGTGATGCACCAGCAGGTACAACACTGAGCGTGGTTATTACTGATGCTAATAACGGTTCACAAACACTTACTGCCCAAGTTGCAGGCAATGGCACATGGTCAGTAACAGCGACTACTCCATTAAGTGAAGGTAGCTTTAGTGCAACAGCATCAATAAGTGATACTGCGGGTAACTCCTCTAGCGATACTATGGTGTCAAGCACAGACTACACTGCGCCAACTATCGTCATAGATCCAATATCGGTAGGGCAAGATACTACGCCTACTGTTACAGGCTCAGTAACGGGAAGCTTTGCTGGTGCGTTAGTAGTCGTTATGTTTACTGATTCAGCGGGTGCTACTCACAATGTTCAAACAACAGTTGGACCTGATGGAAGTTGGAATGTGACCTCTGCAGAAGTACTTCCTGAGGGTAATTACAGCGTAGATGTAAGCATTGCTGATAGCGCAGGTAATACAGGTACACAATCAACAAGTAGCGCAATTGACTCAGGTATTACAATTGACTCGGGGTTAGAACTAACAGCAGATCAAAACCCACTTGTTACGGGGACTGCGGGCGCTGGTGAAACTATATTAGTCACCTTTAGCGGTGCAACAGAAGTCACTAAACAGGTAACCGCTGATGCATCCGGGGCATGGAGCGCTTCGCCAGATACAGATTTAGTTGATGGTGCATACTCTGTAACAGCGGTAGCAACGGATACATCAGGCAATACAACATCAAGCGGTAGCGTATCTGGGTTGGTTATAGATACAACACCAATAGGGTTTGAGGTTACTGATTTTAGTTCAGGAGTATTAGGAATTTTATTCCCATCAGTTGAAGGTACAACAGAGCCAGACACTGAAGTATACATTATTGGCTCTTCGCTGTTGGGCGTTGACTTACTCGGTCTAGATTTAGATGTATTAGAACTTTCAAGCAGCTTTACTTCAGATAGCAATGGAGATTGGGGAGGGGTATTAAACTTAGCCAACCTAAACATTGGTGGAGGGGAGCAATATTATTTTGTTACTGTTGATGAAGCAGGAAACTACTTAATCAAAAATACGGGTAACGAGGTAGAGCAGTCCGGCAATATATACACGCCACAATCTGGCTCAGGTGCTGGCGATACTATGCCTTCGTCATTTAGCGAAGAGTCGGCATTGGGTGATACGCAAAATGAAGGTCTGTTGAGCACCGAAACCATCAACTTAGCAAACGCAAGGGCTATGGCAAGTTCATCTGAGCAAGTTGTACAAGTGAGCGAAACAGAGCCACTTAATATAAACGATGTAATTATTGACTCTGAAACAGAGCAATTGCTTGCATTAAATAACTTACTTGATGAAGAAGGCTCTGCAATTGCTTATAGCCCTGCACAAAGTGGAGGAAGTGTTGATGAGGCAGCGCCAGCGGTTGATGTTCAAAATCAATCAGAGGAAATGATTAAACACTTAATTGAAAATGGTAATAATCAAACAGATATTTAAATCAGTAAACCACTTCAGTTAAATAGCTGAAGTGGGTTTCTAAAACTCACTTAATCAAAAGTGTGGTTATTATTTTGTGCTAAGTAGTAAACCTAAAAAAGCCCTTATTGAGACTTCAATAAGGGCTTTTTTAATAAATTAGGATAGATAAAAGCAGTTAAGCTTTTAGGTTACGAACCAGCTTGCTGTCAGTATTAACCACACTACCGCCTTGGTCGTAAGTCATACTGGTTGGGGCGCCAATTAAAATATCTTTTAATTGTTTTACACTTAAGTGTGCTTGGCGGGCAGCATGTGAGTTTACTTTATTTTGTTTTTGGCACTGCGCTAACTGCGCTTTAACTTGCGCTACTCGTTCAGTCACTTCAGGGGCATTTTCATCATTTGCAGCAAAAAGTTTATTCAACTCTTTATCGAGCTGCGTAAGCTTAGTTAAAGAAGACATTTTTTGTTGGGCAAGTTCTTTTAAACCTTCACCTCTACGAGAGGCAATAATACTAAGCTCTTCGTTTAATAACGCATATAATGAATCCAAGCATTTAACTTGTTCATTTAATTTAACGCTAATTAAACTATTGTGATCAGCCATATACGTTAAACTCAAAATCAGCTAAGTTTTTAGTCAGCTTTTCAGCATCAATTTGGTATTTACCTTCGGTAATCGCTTTTTTAAGCTCAGCGACCTTTTCACTATCAAAGCCAGATGATTGCTGTGCTTTATCTTGCAGTGTTTTTAACTGCTGTGCTTGCGGCGTCAGGCTCACTGAATCGCTTGCCGCTTTAGGCGAAGGAGTCTGTGTTGTTTGTGTACTTGCAGCGTTATCTTTTTTAATATCAACTTGTTGCTGTTTAGCGTTTGTAAGCGCATTAGCTTGTTGATTACTGCCATTAACTTGATTAACCATAATAATAAACCTGTATATTACCCAACTTATGCCAAGTTATCGGCATATACATAGGATACTTTAGTATAAATCGAAATTAAATATTTACTTGCACAGACTCTACACCATCTACGCGTGCATTCAAAATTTTACCGGATTTTTTATTCTTGATCTGTACTTGCTCACCAAGGGTGCCATCTTCAAGTGCTATCCCCGTAGTTTTTATTCTAAGTCCTTTAATACTCGCATAAATATTAACAGCGTCGCCTTTGCAAACCATACAAATTTGGTTGAGCAAAACCGGCATACCGCTTCTTATATTTCGCTTACTGCGGCTGCCAATAAGCATTAAGGGATCATCTAAATATTGTACCCTAACAAACTGTGAAGGCTTCATTTGTACGCTTAAATGAGACTTAGTAATAACTTCACCACGGGCTAGATTTGCCGTGGCAACCACAACGGGCGCCATTTTAACGATTCTTACATGGACATATTGAGTCCAGCTTTGCGCATCGTTACATTTTATTTGTACAGTCACCTGGCGTGTAAATGGCGGCTCATTTGGCACGACTAATTCTGGCTCGTTTTCGCATACTCTATCAGGAATGCGGCTATCGAGGGCAAGGGCGGTAATCTCCACATTTTTTTCAAGTGGCACGGTAACTTGCTCTGCAATATGAGAAGTTGCTATTTCTTGTAATAAATCTTTACTAAACACTTTTGCATGTAAAGGTGTTGCTAAGCAGAGGCTAGCAAGAAAATAAAAAACACTGTATCTTCTGACTTTTTTTAACAAACTCATAATGTTTCGACTATGCTTATGGTTTCAAACAGGGTATAAATATTTTGCGTCAAAAAGTAGACGCTCCCGCGATGTTATGTAGCTTTATAAACAGAAAGCAATTATCGTTCCGCATTATTTGTTTTCTTTAGGAGATTTGAATGGCAGGCATTTTAGACTCAGTAAACCAACGCACCCAGTTGGTTGGGCAGAACCGCCTAGAATTACTATTATTTAAGCTCAGAGGGCGTCAGCGTTTTGGGATCAATGTATTTAAAGTAAGAGAAGTACTGCAATGTCCTCCTTTAACGAGTATGCCTAAATCAAATGCGTACATTCGGGGTGTAGCGCATATTCGTGGTCAAACTATTTCAGTTATCGACTTATCAATGGCCGTAGGCGGCCGCCCTATTGAAAATGTTAAAGACAGCTTCATAATAATTGCAGAATACAATCGTTCTGTGCAGGGCTTTTTAGTTGGCGGCGTTGAGCGAATTGTTAACATGAACTGGGAAAAAATAATGCCACCTCCGTCGGGAGCTGGGCGTTACTCTTATTTAACTGCCGTTACCGAGATTGAAAACGAATTGGTCGAAATTCTCGATGTAGAAAAAATCTTAAACGAAATTTGTCCAGTAAATACCGAAGTTAGTGCCGACCTTGCTGCCGATAGTGCAATTCAAAAAGACTTAGGCGAGCGTATTGTATTTATTGCCGACGATTCAGCTGTTGCACGTAACCAAGTAAAAAGAGCACTTGAGCCACTTGGCGTGCAAACTGAGCTTGCAAAAAATGGTAAAGAGGCTTTAGTTAGGCTTAAAGAAATAGCCGAGCTTGATTGTAAAAATGATATTACTGAGCGTGTAGGTTTACTTATCTCTGATGTTGAAATGCCTGAAATGGACGGCTATACATTAACAGCAGAAATTAAAGCAGATCCAAAATTAGCGCCTCTACATGTTATTTTACACACTTCTTTGAGTGGGGTGTTTAATCAGGCGATGATCGAAAAAGTAGGCGCGGATGATTTTATTGCAAAATTTAACCCTGATGAATTGGCAACAGCAGTTAAAAAATGGGTTCATTGCGACTAAACAACAATAGGTGTTATTAATTTGAATAATAAAGATTTGCAGCAAAGTGACTACGATCAGTTTCGCTCATTTTTAGAGCAGCAATGTGGTATTGTGCTAGGCGAAAACAAGCAGTATTTAGTAAAAAGTAGGCTTGCGCCGCTTATGGCTCGTTTTAATGTTGAATCTTTATCACAATTAGTGAGTAAAACGCTTGGCCCTCATGAGCGGCAACTTAGAGCCGCTGTAGTTGATGCCATGACCACTAACGAAACCTTGTGGTTTAGGGATCAATACCCATTTGAGCTTTTAAAAAATAAATTGTTTCCAGAGTTTAAAGACGCCCGCCGACCATTAAAAATTTGGTCAGCGGCCAGCTCTTCAGGCCAAGAACCATACTCTATTGCCATGTCTGTTGCTGAGTTTCAGGCCAAGCAACCGGGCGTGTTGCGTATGGGGGCTCAAATTATTGGTACTGATATTTCTAACACAATGCTCGATATGTGTAAAAACGCTGAATATGATGCGTTAGCATTAGCGCGAGGCCTATCAGCAGAGCGCCGTAAAAAGTACTTTATGGATAGCGGCAACGGTATGGCAAAAGTTGTCGACTCAGTTAGAAAACAGGTGAGCTTTAGACATTTAAACTTGCTTGATTCTTACGCCTTAATGGGGAAGTTTGATATTATTTTTTGCCGCAATGTCCTTATATATTTTTCACCAGAGGTTAAAGCAAAAATAATTGGTCAGTTTGCCCAAGCACTAAACCCAAAAGGGTATTTATTTTTAGGTGCGTCGGAGTCGATGACGGGCTTAAGTAATGAGTTTGATATGGTTCGTTGTAACCCTGGAATCATCTACCAAAAAAAATAATCCTATCACTTTGTTATTAAAAAACGACGTTCTTAGCGTCGTTTTTTTATTTAATAACAACCCTCTATAAAAAAATAACGTAACTAAAAACTACTGGCTTATAAATTGCTTTAACTTAAGCAAGTCAATTTTTTGGAGAACGTTATGGCTATCAGTTTTGATAAAGCATTAGGTGTGCACCCGCATGCAATGTTGATCCGCTCACAGCGGGCAGAAGTACTTGCCACAAATATAGCGAATGCTGATACGCCTGGCTATAAAGCAAAAGATATCGACTTTGCCTCAGCATTAAAAGCGGCAAGGTCAACTCAGCAAAGCGGCAATAGCATGGTTACTACCAATGAAAAACACATTGCTGGCGGTACTCGAAGTGTAGGTGGTTCTGAGTTATTTCGCAATCCAAATCAAGGAGATACAGGCGATGGTAACTCAGTTGATATACAGGTGGAACGAAACTTGTATACACAGAATGCGATGGAGTATCAGGCAAGCCTGCAATTTTTAAGTAGTAAATTTAAGGGCCTGAATAAAGCGCTCGGTAGTCAAGGATAATAATTATGAGTTTATATAACGTTTTTGATATTTCAGGCAGTGGTATGAGTGCGCAAAATGTTCGCTTAAATACCACCGCGAGTAATATTTCGAATGCTAATACTATTAGTTCATCCCAAGACAAAACTTACCGAGCACGCCAACCTGTATTTGCTGCCGAGCTGACGAAAGCGTCTGCCTCAGCCAGCAACCCTCAGGGCTCCGCTGTTGGTGTTAAAGTGCTGGGAATTGTTGAGAGTAACAAACCACTACAAATTGAATATAACCCTAATCACCCAAGTGCGGATGAAAATGGCTATATCTATAAACCCAACGTTAATGTTGTTGAGGAGATGGCAAATATGATCTCTGCTTCTCGCTCTTATCAAACAAACGTGCAAGTTGCCGATGCAGCTAAGCAAATGTTAAGCAAAACGCTGTTACTTGGGCAGCGATAACCGAGGGTAGGTTATGAGTAACGATATTAGTACTAGTTCATCTTTTTTGGACTCTATAACTTGGCAAGAGACCCAAGTAGCGACAACCACTGAAGAGAGCGATGCATTAACGCAGGAAGATTTTTTCTCGTTGCTAACTCAGCAGCTATCGTATCAAGATCCGAGTAATCCGGCTGATAACGATCAGATGATTGCGCAAATGACTAATTTTACCATGGCGCAAGGCATCACAGATTTAAACACAAATTTTGAGTCACTTGCCTCGTCAATGACCTCAAACTCTGCCTTACAAGCATCAACGCTGGTTGGTAAGCAAGCGCTTTTAGAATCTAATACGCTTGAGCTTGGCGAAAGCGGAGAGGCAAAAGGGTCTGCGGTTGCTGAAGAAGCTGTTGATAATTTAACAATTAAAGTTACAGATGCCTCTGGGCAACTGGTTAGAACTATCGATATGGGTTCGCAAGCAGCGGGTGCAGTGCGCTTTAGCTGGGATGGTAATAATGAATCCGGTGAGCGCCTACCAGAGGGTGAATACACTATTACTGCAGAGGGCAGTACCAACGGCGAGTTTTCAAGCTTACCGGTGGCAACATTCAAAAACATTGAAAGCGTTAATATCAATGGCTCTAGTGGCATTATTATTAACACTAAAGAGGGTGCGGTTAGGTTGACTGATGTCGCAGAGATCGCATAACCAATTAAAAAGTATTTCGCCTGCTAGCAGGCTATTAGATTCAAAGTTAGAGGTGAATTATGAGCTTTAATATCGCACTTACAGGCCTAGCTGCCGCTCAAAAAGACTTAGACGTAACAGCAAACAATATTGCTAATGTAAACACCACCGGTTTTAAAGAATCGCGTGCTGAATTTGCCGATGTATACGCTGCATCTGTTTTTAGTGCAGGTAAAACTAAAAACGGTGATGGTGTGCAAACAACCATGGTTGCACAGCAATTTCATCAAGGCTCACTGCAATTTACTAACAACTCGTTAGATTTAGCGATTACCGGCGAAGGGTATTTTGCAATGACCGACGACATTTCGTCGCAAGATTTAACTTACACTCGTGCAGGTGCATTTAAGCTAAACCAAGATAACTTTATGGTTGATGCCAAAGGTAATTATTTGCAAGCTTTTCCAGTAGACGAGTCATCAGGTGATACCACATCGGTTAGTTTAAGTACTACAAACCCGATTCAAATTCCTGACTCATCAGGTTCACCTCGCGCAACCGAAAACGTATTTTTATCGTTCAACTTAGATGCAACAGCTGATGCAACAGGCCTCGATTTTGATCCGACATCGAACGGTACCTATAATTCGTCGACGTCTACTACTGTTTACGACTCATTAGGTGAACCACATATTCTGCAATACTTTTTTGTAAAAGAAGAAGATGCAGCTTCTGGGGGGGCTGATAACAGCTGGGATGTTTATGCCACACTTGATGGCAAGGTAGTAGATGGTACATCTGGTGCAGAGCAAACAACTACACCATATACACCTATTACCACACTTGGTTTTGATTCTAGCGGTTTACCCGCCACAACAGATGGTGTAGCAAATACTAACGCCACAACATTTGATGAAATTAATTTACCGGCAGGTGCAGGTACTGGTTTATCGTCAATGCTTGATAACGGCGCAACATTCCCAAGTACAGGTATTGAGCTAAACTGGCGTGATGAAAACAACACAGCTGGCCGTATTCCAACTCAGTACTCAAGTGGCTTTGAAGTAAAAGCACTTGACCAAGATGGTTCTACAGTGGGTCGTTTAGCGGGTATTGATATTGGCACAGACGGTAAAATTGTTGCCTCATACAGCAATGGCGATTCAACCTACTTAGGCCAAGTTGCTATGGTTCGCTTTCCAAACTCTCAAGGTCTTTCACAAGTAGGCGATACCAGCTGGAAGCAAAGCATTGACTCTGGTGAGCCAGTGGCCGGTGAAGCAGGCTCGGGTACTTTTGGTAGTATTAATTCATCCGCGCTTGAGCAATCTAATACCAACTTAACAAACGAATTAGTTGATTTGATTACCGCTCAACGTAACTACCAAGCGAACTCAAGAGCGCTTGAAGTTAACTCAACAATTCAGCAAAGTATTTTGCAGATTCGATAAGTTAACCTTATTTTTGGTTAAGACTCTAAGGCTGCATTTTTGCAGCCTTTTTTGTAGCTATGTAGCTAAAATTAGCCTAGCTGAACCGTTCAATACCTTCCTTATACTGCGTCAAATTTAACCTGGCATCTATTTTGCATTTATCAGCTCAGAGATTTTTTATGTGAGTCAATGTTATGGACAAAATGGTCTACATTGCAGCCTCTGGCGCTAAGCAAAGCCTACAAGGGCTTGCACTTAAAGCCAATAATTTGGCAAACGCAAACACCACGGGTTTTAAAGCTGACTTTGCGCAAGCGCGCTCTATGCAAGCATTTGGCGAGGGCTTACCAACGCGTGTGTTTTCAATGCAAGAGCGACCGGGTTCTAACATGACCTCTGGCGGCATAATCGAAACAGGGCGAGATTTAGATATTGCCATGAGCGATAACGCCTGGCTTGCGGTTCAAGATGACTCAGGTAACGAAGCCTATACAAAAGTAGGCACGCTAAACATTACTGCGCAAGGTATGTTGGTAACAAGTCATGGTCGTCAAGTTATTGGCGAAGGTGGCCCCGTAATTTTACCGGTTCCTATTGAAAAAATAAGCTTCAGTGAAGATGGTGCCATACAGGTTCGCCCCCAAGGCGCGCCTGCCAATTTTTTAGAAGAAGTAGACACGCTGCGCGTTGTTGAAGGAAACAGCAGAGAGCTTGAAAAAGGCAACGATGGTTTATTTAGACCTGTAGCAGGGCAAACCGTCGATACCTCTGCAAATGTAAAAGTGTTAAGTGGTGCACTGGAAATGTCTAACGTTAATCCAGTTCACGAAATGGTCGATATGATCAACCACCAACGTCAATTTGAGTTACAAGTAAAACTAATGAAAACAGCTGAAGAGATTGACGAACGTCAAGATCAGTTGATGCGCATAGTTTAACTTTAAAATGAGGGCATACTTATGAATCCTGCATTGTGGATAAGTAAAACAGGGCTAGACGCTCAACAAACTGATATTTCAGTTATTTCAAATAACTTGGCGAATGCCAGTACCGTAGGTTACAAAAAAAGCCGCGCTATTTTTGAAGATTTACTGTATCAAAACATCAACCAGCCTGGCGGGCGCTCTTCACAAGATACCGAGCTGCCATCTGGCCTAATGCTAGGTGCGGGTGCAAAAGTGGTTGCTAACCAAAAAGAGTTTACCCAAGGTAATATGCTCACCACCGAAAACTCACTCGATTGGATGATTTCAGGCGAAGGTTTTTTTGAAGTGCTGCAACCCGATGGCAATATAGCATATTCGCGTAATGGGCAATTTACTACCGATGAAGACGGCCGCATTGTTACCTCAGGTGCAGGTTTTGTTGTTCAGCCCGAAATGAATGTACCCGATGATGCGCAATCAATTACAGTCTCTCAAGATGGTGAAGTATCTGTACGCGTTGCAGGGCAAGCCGATAACGTGGTGATTGGCCAGCTAACAATTAGTGACTTTATTAATCCATCGGGTCTTGAGCCAATTGGTCAAAACCTTTACACCGAAACCGCTGTTAGTGGGGCGCCTGTTCAAGGTAATCCAGGCGTAGAAGGCTTAGGTACTATTATTCAAGGCTCGCTTGAAACATCAAACGTTAATGTAACGGAAGAATTGGTAAACCTTATCGAAACTCAACGTGTTTACGAAATGAACTCAAAAGTAATCTCGGCCGTTGACGAAATGATGAGCTACATCAATCAACAGTTATAACCGTGCACAAGGGGATAGTTATGCGTAATGTTATTTTATTTGCAGCAGGCACCTTATTTTTAAGTGGCTGTGTTTCTACGCAAAATAGTGAAGTGGTTCAAGATGACCCCTACTACGCACCCATGTACCCAGAGCCTGTAGCAGAGCCTGTTGTTGCAACGGGTTCGTTGTTTAACACCAATACATTTAATGATTTGTATTCAGACAAAAAAGCACTTAGAACCGGCGATATAATTACCGTTAAGCTTGAAGAGTCAACACAAGCTACAAAAGCCGCTAAAACCGAAACCGATAAAGAAACCGAAGCCAGCCTAGACCCCGTTATTGGGTTAGGTGGTTTACCAGTAAATATAGGTGGCGACAGTATTCAGTTTGGCATTGGTAGTGATTCATCATTTACCGGTGACTCTAAATCAAATCAGTCAAACAGTTTAGTGGGTGATATCTCGGTGAATGTTATGCGTGTTTTACCCAATGGTAATTTAGTTATTCGTGGTGAAAAATGGCTAACACTTAACACCGGCGAAGAGTTTATTAGGCTCGAAGGCCTTGTACGTCCGCAAGATGTAAGCGCCGATAACACGGTTGAGTCGAATAGAATTGCCAATGCCCGAATTCAATATTCAGGTAAAGGACAAACACAAGAAGCGCAAAGCCCAGGGTGGTTAACACGTTTCTTTAGTAGCTCGTTATTTCCGTTTTAGAGGATAGTAGTATGAATAGCATTAAAGCGTTTATTTTGATCATACTGCTAGGCTGGCAATTTTCTGCCAGCGCCGAGCGTATAAAAGATGTCTCTATGGTTGAAGGCGTACGTGCTAACCAATTGGTTGGCTATGGTTTAGTGGTGGGGCTACCTGGTACAGGGGAGCAAAACTCTTACACGCAACAAAGTTTTAGAGGCATGCTAAACAGTTTTGGTATTACGCTGCCTTCAACACAAAGCCCTAAAATTAAAAACGTAGCAGCAGTGGCAGTTCATGCTGAGCTTCCGCCGTTTAGAAAGCCGGGTCAAACAATTGATATTACGGTATCTTCTATTGGCAGTGCAGGTAGTTTACGTGGCGGCACCTTGCTCCAAACTTTCTTAAAAGGGGTGGATGGAAACGTATACGCTATAGCACAAGGTAGCCTAATTGTGGGTGGTTTAGGAGCACAAGGGCTTGATGGCAGTAAAGTGGTCATTAACACCCCGACAGTTGGCCGCGTACCTAACGGAGCCACTGTTGAACGCGAAGTTAAAAGCCCTTTTATGCAAGGCGACTACATTACTTTTAACTTAAACCGCCCAGACTTTACAACGGCAAAACGTTTAGAAGCAACAATTAACAATTTGGTAGGCCCTAATAGTGCACAAGCTATTGACGCTGCCTCAGTACGCGTTATTGCGCCACGTGATGCATCGCAACGAGTGTCTTATTTATCAACGCTTGAAAACTTAGAGTTTAAGCCTGCTGATACCTCAGCCAAAATTATTGTTAATTCACGTACGGGAACCATTGTCATTGGCAAAAATGTGAAGCTACAGCCTGCGGCAATAACCCATGGCGGCCTAACAGTCACAATTGCTGAACAGCAAAATGTAACGCAGCCTAATCCGTTAGCAGAAGGCGAAACTGTTGTTACACAGCAAAGTATTATTGACGTTAATCAAGATGATTCTCGTGCGTTTGTTTTTAACCCCGGCGTTAGCTTAGATGACTTAGTGCGTGCTATAAATGAAGTAGGCGCAGCACCTGGAGACCTAATGGCTATTTTAGAAGCGCTTAAAGAAGCGGGTGCAATTAACGGACAGCTTGTTGTTATTTAATTATTTTTAAGAATGTTTACCCTTCCACATTAAGCTTAAGTACTCAAAAGGTACTTAAGCTTTTTACTGTTTACCTTTCTTTGGCTCAATTTTTGCATTTCTTAAAGCATTATTCATTTTTGTGTCAAAAAGCTGATGGAAACAAATCACCTCGATAAGCAAAACTTTTTTGATTTAAGTAATCTTAATACTTTACGTCAAGACGCTTTAAACAGCGGTGATGCATCTACTGATGCGTCTAAAGCGGCGCTAAAAAAAGCAGCGGCACAATTTGAAGCTATTTTTACACAAATGCTTCTAAAAGGGATGCGTAAAGCCAACGAAGCATTTGAAGATGAAGACAGCCCGTTTAACTCTAGCGGCGTAAAGTTTTTTGAAGAAATGCACGATCAGCAGCTCTCTTCTGAGCTTTCATCAAATGGGTCTTTGGGTTTGGCTGATTTAATTGTTCAGCAGCTTTCTCCAGAGGCTGAGAACTTTATGCCTGGCTCAGTATTAAGAACTACTAACGACTTTATGAGTGATAAACGCGCAGGCTCTGAACTGCCGCACGAAAAGGTGCACAGTGTAAAGCAAGCAAATAAAGATGACTCAGCAGTCAGCAGTGCGGCAACACAAACTAAAACCACAACACAGCCTACACAGTCGTCATTTAATAATGCTGAAGAGTTTGTTAGTGCAGTGTGGGAGCATGCTAAAACAGCGGCCGAAAAAATTGGTTTAAACCCTGCAGTAATGGTGGCCCAAGCGGCACTTGAGACGGGGTGGGGTAAGCATATTATTAATAAAAGCGACGGGAATAGCTCAAATAACCTGTTCAATATTAAATCAGATAAAAGCTGGGAAGGCGATAAAGCAAGTAAAGTAACGCTTGAATTTGAGCAAGGTACCCCTGTTAAAAAGCAAGCAAGTTTTAGAGCTTACGATTCTATAAAAGAAAGCGTGAACGACTTTGTCGATTTTTTAACGCAAAACCCACGCTACGAAGAAGCATTACAAAAAACAGCACAGCCAAACGAATTTTTAGATTCGCTACAAAAAGCAGGCTATGCAACCGATCCTAATTACGCGAGTAAAATAAAAAAAGTGCTAAATAGCAGTGAGCTTAAAAATATTGCAACAAGCGCGTTTACCCAAGGAGTGAAGTAATATGTCGTTTAGTTTATTAAATATTGCCAGTGCTGGGGTGCGTTCAAGCTCTGAGCTATTGCAAACGACCAGTAAAAATATCACCAATGTAAATACAGAAGGCTACGTACGTGAGCGCACTGAATTTACTACGATGGTTGATAATCAAGTAGGACGAGGCGAAACATATAGGCTTTTAAATGAGTTTGCCCAGTCGCAATTAAATCGCGACACCTCTAATAAATCATTTTTTGATCAGTTTGTTACTGAGGCAAACCGTGTAGATAGCATTTTTTCTGAAGAGTCTAATAATTTATCAACGGGCATAAATTCATTATTTAATAACGTGCAAGAGGCGCTAAACCAGCCGTCTTCATCGGTTGCTCGCTCATTAGTAATGACCGATGCGCAAAGCTTAGTTGATCAAATGGATAGGCTTTCGGGTATCGTGCTTGAGCAACAAGGTATAGTGAATGAGCAGCTTGAGATTTTTTCTGAAGAAGCCAACTCACTTATCCAAAATATAAATACGTTAAACCAAGAAATTGCAGTCGTAAATGGCACAAATAACGCCTCTGACGCAAGCTCTATTTATAACCAGCGCGACTTAGCGATTCGTGAATTATCAGAGCTTGTTGATATAGAAACACTTGATGGCCCTAATGGCGAAAAACTCGTCTTTATGGGCAGCGGTGAATCTTTAGTTATGGAAAACGGTACATTTAACTTGTTTTCACTGTCGGGTGACCCCGATCCTAATTTTAAAGAATTGGCGCTTGACGTTAATGGCGGCAAAGCTGTGCCGCTAGAAATAGATGCAACTAAATTAAAAGGCAAAATTGGCGGCTTGTTGGCTTTTAGAGACGACATACTCGTGCCTGCACAAAATCAAATTGGCCAAATGGGATTGGCCATTGCAGATGCGTTCAACGAGCAAAATAAATTGGGTATGGATGCTAACGGCGAGCTAGGCGGTGATATATTTAATATACCTACCGTGGGTGCTTATGCATACCAGGCTAATACCGGCGGCGCCAGTTTAACTGCCACGCTTGAGGCCGGTAAAGGCAGTGAACTGCCTGCCAGCGACTTTATTGTTACTTATACCGCTAATGCAAATGAAGTGAGCATTCAGCCTATAGATAATAAAGGGGAGCCGATAGGCAGCGCCTCTTTAGCGACGATACCGCCATCAGGTGTTATCGACTCAGATGACATTACGAGTGGGGAGTCGTTTGGTTTACAAATTAATGTAGCCGGTACAGGTAATACTGGCGATCAGTTTCAAATTAAACTTAACTCTGAGGCGGCGACCAGTATTTCCCTTGCGACAAGCCGCGGTGAAGACTTAGCTCTGGCATCGCCTATTCGTACAGCTAACAGCATAGATAATGTAGGCACTGCTACTATTTCAGCTGGAGAAGTATCAAGTGTTACCTCGGGTGGCTTTAACACTACCCCTGGTTTAGCCAATGGCGATATCACGTTAGTTAAAACAGGCACTGCAAACGAATATCAAATTACAGACGCAAATGGCACCACAACCTTTACTATAACGCCACCGGCAAAGGGTATACTGGCTCAGGCTGGTGCACCTTATAGCAACTATGGCTTTGACTTTGACATTGAAGGCACGCCAGCCACTGGAGACACTTTCACCCTTGAATTTAACGAAGGCGGCTTTGATGATAACCGTAATGGTTTAAAACTCGCTGATTTACAGAATGGCGAATTAGTGCGTAAAAATGTAGTGACAACAGCCACTGCCGACAATCACGAAACGTTTAATCAAGCCTATTCAGGGTTAGTGAGTGATATTGGCGTAGTAACCGGCCAAGCCATTACCAGTGCCAGCGCATTTGATGCGTTAGCAGAGCAATCAGAAGCGTGGTATGAGTCGCTCTCAGGTGTAAACCTTGATGAAGAAGCAGCCAATTTACTACGTTTCCAACAATCATATTCGGCATCAGCTCAAGTACTAGCTGCGGCCCAAGAAGTTTTTGACACCTTATTAAGTGCAGCGAGGTAATTATGCGTTTATCAAATAACTTAATGTACCAAAACAACATTAATAAAATACTCGATAGCCAACAAAGTGTTGCTAATGCACAAGAGCAAGTAACGACAGGGCAGAAGTATTTAACTACCTCAGAAGCACCTGCTGCTATTTCGCAAGGGATGCTTTACTCAAATAAAATACAAACAAATGAGCAGCACGCTAAAAATATTGACCAGTTGAATAACCGTCTTAATACAGAAGAAGTTGTATTAAGCAGCATAACTGATGCAATTCAAAAAGCACAAACACTGGCAATCCAAGCGGGTAACGGTGCCCTCAGTACGAGCGACAAAGCATCTATTGGCAAAGAGTTAGAAGAATTACAACAAACTATTTTGAGTTTAATGAATACCCGCTCAGAAGACGGCAAATTTATTTTTTCAGGCTACCAAGACAGCATCCAACCATACCAGTTTGACTCTACAACAGGTGAGTACACCTATAATGGGGATCAAGGCCAGCATGTTATAACCATTGCTGAAGGGGTAAGTATTAAATCAAGCGATAACGGTTTTGATACGTTTGAGAAAAGCGACGCACGACTTGATGTTACTGATAATCAAGCTGCGATTCCGGTAACTACGCCTGCAAATAATATTACAGCAGGCACGGTTTATGTAGATGGTCAAACAGAGTTCGACCGTTTCCATCAAGAAAATTACAATGCTGATCCAACTGCAGCGGCAACAGCGAACACCTATAATGTGGTAATAACACCAGGCTCTACCGCCAATGACCCTGATACTTATGAAATTTTGCGGGACGGTGTGTCGCTGAGCCCTGCACAAGTAGGTGTGGTAACGGATGAGCCAATCGATTTTGCAGGCATGAAAATCGAATTTGAAGGCGCAGCACCAGGCCAGCTTGATTTTACCCTCGAAAAGCCGCACAAAGAAAACGTGCTTAATACATTACAATCACTCATTACGGGGTTAAATGATGGCACACTTGAAGGCGATGATTTTCAGCAAGTATTAGCCGATGGTGTAGTACAGCTTCAAAATGCCAGCGAGCAAGTTGTGTATACGCAAGCGAGCTTAGGCGGGCGGATGAATGCGGTTGATAGCGTGAGTGACTCAAATCTTGCGCAAGACATTCAAAACAAAAGTAACCTTTCTGATTTAGTAGAGGTAGACATGGCAGAAGCCATTAGTGAACTCACTAAACAAGAAACCGCACTGCAAGCCTCGCAAGCTACATTTGGCCGTTTATCAAACCTTTCTTTATTTGATTACTTATAGACAGATTTTAAGCAGAAATACCTTGCCGCTTTAATGAATACAAAGCGGCAAAAACTTCCCTCAATATAGCGGCAATAAATTGTCGTCACTCCAGCTAACCAGATAACTTATTATTAACGTTTAATATTTCGATATAAAAAACTTTAAAAACATACAGTTATATTTATTTAAAAGTTGGCACAGTAAATGCTTTTACAGTTGTTAGAAATTATCGAATAGTGGTTCCTGTTAAAACGTGTTGAACCACACTCTGTTTAAACCTAGGAGATGGTAAAATGGCATTAACAGTAAATACAAATGTAGCATCGCTTAATTCTCAACGTAGTTTGGCTAATTCAACTAATGACTTGGGTACATCGTTTCAACGATTGTCATCAGGTTTGCGTGTTAATAGTGCAAAAGATGATGCTGCAGGGCTGCAGATAGGTACTCGTTTAGCGACACAAGTTAATGGCTTAAATCAAGCTGCACGAAATGCTAATGATGGTATCTCAATTGCTCAAACTGCGGAGGGAGCGTTAGAAGAGACAACCAGTATGCTTCAGCGTATGCGTGTTCTTTCAATTCAGTCAGCTAATGGTTCAAACAGTGCAGATGATAGAGCTGCGTTACAAAAAGAGTTTGAGCAATTAAATGAAGAGATCGATCGCGTTGCATCTGATACTACGTTTGGTGGTGTAAATATTTTGACCGGTACTTATGGTGCTGAATTCCAAGTGGGCGCAGACGCAAACCAGACTATCTCTGTCAAAGTCTCAGTCGCAATGGATTCAACAGGGCTTGCTACAAATGCACTTGATATAAGCACTGCAGGTGGTGCGCAGACTGCAATAACAACTTTAGATTCTGCTTTAGCAAGTGTAAATGATATTCGAGCAAATTTAGGTGCGAAGCAAAACCGATTTAGCTCAACGATTCGTAATTTAACTAATGTATCAGAAAATGTATCGGCATCTAAATCACGTATAATGGATGCGGATTTTGCAAAAGAAAGTGCGAGTCTTGCCCGCAATCAAGTTTTACAGCAAGCATCAAGTTCAATGCTTGCACAAGCTAACCAACAACCACAAATAGCCCTATCCCTGTTACAGTAATTTTAAAATTGTAATATAACAATAGGCCAGAGCTATGCTCTGGCTTTTAACTTTTTGAAAACATTTAAAAAATAAAATTTTCAAAAAACACTAAAGTAACTTAATCAAGCGCCGATAACTTAATTGCAGGCAGGAATCATTGAGCTAAATACAAAACTGTAAAGCTTGATTCCCATCTAGTTAAATTATTAGGAGGCTATCATGGCTTTAAGTGTAAATACTAATGTAATGTCATTAAATTCACAGCGTAACTTATCAAACTCAACAAATGAGTTAAGTACGTCTTTTCAACGTTTATCTTCAGGTTTACGTGTTAACAGTGCGGCAGATGATGCTGCAGGTTTGCAAATCGGTTCACGCCTTGAGTCTCAAATGAAGGGATTAGACCAAGCTGCTCGTAATGCTAACGATGGTATCTCAATTGCACAAACTGCAGAGGGTGCTCTTGAAGAAACAACCTCTATGCTACAACGAATGCGTGTTCTTTCAATTCAGTCAGCTAATGGTTCAAATAGTGCAGATGATAGAGCTGCATTACAAAAAGAATTTGTGCAATTAAATGAAGAGATCGATCGCGTAGCATCTGATACTACGTTTGGTGGTGTAAATATTTTGACCGGTACTTATGGTGCTGAATTCCAAGTGGGCGCAGACGCAAACCAGACTATCTCTGTCAAAGTCTCAGTCGCAATGAATTCAACAGGGCTTGCTACAAATGCACTTGATATAAGCACTGCAGGTGGTGCGCAGGCTGCAATAACAGCGTTAGATACTGCTTTAACAAGTGTAAATGATATTCGAGCAAACCTAGGTGCGAAGCAAAACCGTTTTAGCTCGACGATTCGTAATTTAACAAATGTCTCTGAGAATGTAGCAGCGTCTCGTTCACGTATTATGGATGCCGATTTTGCTAAAGAAAGCGCTAGCCTTGCTCGTAACCAAGTTTTACAGCAAGCGTCAAGCTCAATGCTTGCACAAGCAAACCAGCAACCACAAATTGCACTTTCTCTTTTATAATCTATAAATTTTAAACTAAAATTAGAAGGACTTGTGTACTGGTAAAGCTAGTGTACAGGTCCTTTTTGGGTTTTAGAGGTGTCAAAATGGATAACATTAATACCAACTTCAATAAAGACGGTTTTGCTAACATGTCTATGAAAGAGCCTGAGAAAGAGCCAGTTGCTAAAGGTGTAAATCACCAAAATTCGGTGAATGATGAAGCAAGGCGTATTAATAAACAGGGTGAAAATGACGAAGTGGAACAGAGCTTGCTTGACTCTGTCGACAAGCTAGAAACTCTAGCTCAGCTAAATTCAAAGCAATTTAAGTTTCATATTGATGAGCAAACAAAATCTTCAGTGGTGGTTGTTACAGATAAAGCAACAAATGAAGTTATCAGGCAAATACCGAGTGAAGAAGTATTAGAGCTTGCTAGTAAAATAGATGCTCTTCAAGAGCAAATATTCGGGCAACCTTTAGGGGTTTTGTTTGACCAAAAAATTTGAGGAGTAATGTATGGCTAGTATAACTTCAGCGGGTGTTGGTTCAGGGCTTGATCTTGAATCGATTATTTCTGCAACTATTAATGCTGAGAGAACCGTAAAAGAAAGCCAGATCAATGAGCGAGAAATAAATTACACCACAGAATTATCAGGCGTTGGTACATTTAAGGCTGCCTTAGATTCGTTTAATAAAGTTTTAGCAAAACTTGGTGATGCAGACACTTATAATTCTCGTAACGTTACATTCAGTAATGGTTTGGATGATACAGAGCAAGCGTTTGATGTTGAAGTTGGCAGCTCAATGCAAGCAGGTGATTTTTCTGTTGAAGTTCTTCAGCTTGCTAAAGGCTCTAAATTGCAATCAGCGGCGCTCGGCTCTGTGGACAGTACCGTTGGTGCCGGAAATTTGACATTCAATGCTGGTGATTCTGAATTTACTGTGGTCATCGAAGCAACTGATACACTTGAAGACATACGAAATAAAATAAATAAAGCAAGTGAAAACTTTGGCGTTAGCGCGAATATTGTTAATAGTGACAGTGGCGCTGTACTAACATTTAGTTCATCAATTTCAGGTGATGGTAACACTCTTTCAGTAACTTCTGATGACGACTCTTTAGCTAGTATTGCTACAAGTACACCTAGTGGTAGTTCAGGTTTATCTATTCAACATCAAGCTCAAGATGCTAATGCATTGATAAATGGACAAGCTGTGAGTAGCTCAACGAATGAACTAAAAGACAAAATTCAGGGCACAACGTTGACCCTTAAATCATTAACCACAGAAGCGCAAGAATTTAGTGTATCTGTGGATCAAGATGTAGTGAAAGAAACGCTTAATGAATTTGTCGATGCTTATAATACCTTAAAAGGTAAACTGGATTCTCTTTCTAATTCATCGTCGGGTTCACTTGCTGCTGATAGTACTGTTAGAACTATGGAACAACAATTGCAAAGAATGTTTACTAATGAGTTAGGTGGTGCTACTGATATACAATCTTTAATGGAAATTGGTATAAGCTTCAACCGTGAAGGTGAAATGGAAATATCATCTATTGGAATAGGTTCAATGCAAAGTGGTGAAGAGTTATTAAGTACCACAATTTCAGATAAATACAGTGCATTACAAAGCTTTTTTAGCGACGATGATGGGCTGGTTAAAAAAGTTGATGATTTAGTTGAGCTTTACACCGGAAGCGATGGTTCATTGCTTAAAAGGGAGCAAGCTTTAAATGAGTCATTAGAGAAAGTTGAAAGTGACCGTGAAGCGTTAAGTGAACGTTTAGCTAACCTTGAAGCGTCACTAAGAAGCCAATATGCCGCTTTAGACAGTGTAATGGCGCAGTACCAAACTTCTAGCTCATATATTTCGAGTATTTTAACTAATACTTCCCAAAGTTAAGTTGAAGAGGTAAAAATGAACTTACGCGTAAATACTTATCAAAAAGCACAAAAAGAACTTTCTCTTACCGATGCAGATCCGCACAAGGTTATTCAAATTTTGATGCGTGAACTTTTGACTCAAGTTTACCAGGCAAAAGTGTTTATGGGCCGTTCAGAAATTGAAGCAAAAAATAACAGTATTAAGAAGGCTATAGGGATTATAGGGGGTCTAAAAGGAGGGTTGAACTTCGAACAAGGTGGCGAAATAGCTAGCAATTTAGATAGTTTATATGATTACCTTGTGATTAGGTTATCAGATGCTAATACACAAAACTCAATTGAGATACTTGATGAAATTAATGAGCTATTTTCACCGATAAAAGAAGCGTGGGATGGTATTTCTGAAGAAGATAAGCAAAAAGGTTTTGCACTTATAGAGAAAAGTGGTGCATAAGTGAATACGCCATATAATGATAAAGCTGTTTACCTTAGTAAGTGCCTAGAAAGGTTGCTCGAAGAGGAACGTGCAATGTTAAAGAGTGAAGATTATAGAGGTTTAGCCAACGTTATTGATAAGAAAAATAATTGTTTAGCGGAGTTGCTTGAGTTATCTAAAAGCTTTGATGAATCGAGTAAAACTTTTATTAATATATTTATAGCAAAGCTTAAGGTGGAGACTGTCACTTTATATACTTTAGTCGATGATGAAAAAGCGCGGTTGAAAACATTATTGACCTCGATGCATAAAACGAAAAAACAGCTAAAAATATATTCTGCGGTTAAAGGAACGAATGATAATGAATGATCTAACATTAGCTATAAATGAAAAGTTAGGTGAACTAGAACAATACCACGAGTTTCTGCAAGTACAAATTGAAAATCGAAAGAAATATGAGGATGCACTTAGCGGTTTTGTTCGGCCTGATTTTGATTTAGAAAAAATGTTTGAATCAAATATGCAAGCTTTTAAAGAAATCTACCCAGATGTCTATAGAGTTTGTTTGAATTATCGGTTATCGCGATTTGAACTGCGTATGGACGGGGTCAATATAAATATTTATGATACGAAAAAAGGTGTTTATTTGTACAAACAGGATGTTTATCAAGACTCCCTAGTGCAATTTTTGAGTTTTCAAGAAAAACCATTTGTACTTACCAATAAGTTTTCTTTTCGTGATGAAATAAACGATGGATTTATTCATAGTTATTATTTAAATAAATTGGCGGTTAATTTAAAAAAACAAAACGATAAGAAGTTAAGTAATATATTGCCTAAGTTTCTACCAAGTTTAATGTTGCTTGGGGTAGGCTCTGGATTTCATATACAATCAATTTTAAATGAACATATTGTAAAAAAAATATACATATATGAACCTTATTTTGATTTATTGTACCTGAGCTTATATTTAACTGATTGGAATGAGATTTTTAAAAGTTTAAATGAAAACGGCACAGAGCTTCATTTTAGTGTTGGTGAATTTGATGATGACTCCGGCATAACCAAAGAGGTGGAGTCAGTTTTTCAAAAGTTTGGGCGATTTTATTCTGGATATAGTTATCTTTACAAAAATTATCATGATAGTTACCTAGATCTCATAGCTAAAAATTTATCACAGCAATTTGTTGGTAATGTTTTAGGATTAGGTTTTTACGATGACGCTATTTTAAGTATAGATAATTTTGCAAAGAATTTTGATATACCTTTCCTTAAAGCTGAGAAGTCAGAAGAGTTTACAAATATACCTGTTTACTTAGTTGCTAATGGTCCATCTTTAGACAAAGACATACATTGGTTGATTAAGCATCAAGATAACGCAATTATTATAAGTTGTGGCACAGCGCTCAGCGCCTTATACAAATATGGTTTAAAGCCTGACTTTCATTGTGAAATGGAACGCTGCCAAGTAACCCATGACGTACTGGCGTCATTTTATGATAAAGAGTTTTTTAGTGGGATTACTTTGCTTGCATTAAATACGGTATTGCCTTCTGTTTTTGCCATGTTTGAAGATAAAGTGCAAGGTGTAAAGTTTGGGGAGGCAAGTAGTAAAATCTTTTTGCAAGGACTTAAACAACAAAAAGCGCCTGCCTTGCTAGTAAGCTGCAGTCCAACGGTAAGTAATTGTGCATTGGCTTTTTGTGAAAAAATAGGTTTTACTGATATCACCTTATTTGGTGTTGATATGGGTTATAAGTCTGAGCAACACCACTCTAAAAACAGTGTGTATTATAAAGGAAACCAAGACTCTGGCTTATATAGACATAAAGCGAAATATAAACTAAAAGGTAATTTTGATAATAATTGTTTCGTAGAAACTGATGAGATATTTAAGTACTCTCATTCTGTACTTGAAAGAACGTTAGCGCAAAACCCACATTTAAAGGTAAAAAATTGCAGTGATGGTGCCTATGTTGAAGGTGCAAAGCCAACTCAGACCGACTCATTAGTTAGTACGCCGATAGAGAATAAGGCAGAACTTGTTTCACATATAGCTAATATGATTAAAAGCCCAGAAACTTATACTAGTGATGCTTTTGCTGCACTCCATAATGATGTACCGTTGTTTTTAGACTTATGTAATTTATTTATTGAGCAACTATCTAACCGACCGACTTCTACTGAAGCTGTGTTGGAAGTATTAGACGAGCAAGTCCGTAGGCTTTCAATTTTCCACAACACGACCATTAGCTACTTTGATGAGTTATTACGCGGCACTATTTTACATACTCATTCTATGTTGGTTAATTCTTTATATAGCCATTATGATGAGTCATTAGCGTTAGAAAATTATTGCCAAAGTGCGCAAATTGTTTGCAATTACTTGGAGGCGATAAAAGAAGATTATACTACCAGGTTTGGTTTATAGCCTTATGAGTTATACCTTAGGTGGTGATGGCATCACCTAAGGTGGATGAATTATTTCTTAGTTAGCTCTAATGAAAGTGGCGTACCTTTCTTTATTGCTATTTTACTACGTTTTCCTATTACATCGTTTAAATACTTCGGTGCTAACCCGTAACCTGGCCTGATACTTCTTACGTTCTCAGTGGTGAAGTATTCACCTTCTTCGATATCTTTAACTGCATAAAGTGAACGCCTGAAAACCATGTTTCCTTCTTCACTTTTTTTGCGTTGATAATTTACTTTTCCAAGTGCTTGCCAGGCTGTTTTGCTGTCTCTGCATAGTTGGGTTAACTCAGGCTCTTCGAGTGAAAAACTATCATCAGGGCCGCCGCCTTTCCTGTCTAGTGTTACATGTTTTTCAATTAAGCAAGCCCCTAATGCCACAGAGGTAATTGCCGTTGTATTGTCGATAGTGTGATCTGAAAGCCCAGTCAAAACGGCAAAACGTTTTGCCATATCAGGAATGGTAGATAAGTTATAATCTTCTGCAGGGGCGGGGTAGCCGCTAACGCAATGAAGTACAACTAATTCTTTACATCCCGCATTTTTTGCCGCATCTACAGCTTCGCGTATTTCTTTTTCATTGGCCATGCCAGTTGAAATAATCATCGGTTTGCCTGTTTTAGCAACGTATTCGATAAGGGGTAAATCTATTGCCTCAAATGAAGCTATTTTATAAGCTGGAGCGCCTAATTCTTCAAGCATGTCGACTGCTGTATAGTCAAATGGCGAACTAAAAATTGTGATGCCCAATTCGTTAGCTTTTTCAAAAAGCGGTTTATGCCACTCCCACGGCATATGTGCTTCGGTGTATAAATCGTATAAAGTGCGGCCGTTCCATAAGCCACCTTTAATTTTAAATTCTGGTTTGTCACAATTTATCGTCAGCGTATCCTGAGTGTAAGTTTGAATTTTTATCGCATCTGCACCACTATGCTTGGCCATTTCTAAAATTTGCATTGCTCTTTTTATATCACCGTTATGATTTGCAGATAATTCAGCGATAATATAAGGAGGGAACTGAGGACCAACCTTTCTGCCTCCTATTGTAATGTACTCATTCATCAGAACATTTCTCTATTTTAACGTTATATTTGCAGCCACGAATGTAAAAAAAAGCGGGGAATCTATTTGGGTCGCATACTCTTAGGAGATCAAACTGTGATTCAAGAGATTTTGAGATATCGAGCTCACTGTCTTTTGCAGTACGTTTTGGTAAATAATTGGCTGCGCTACTATTTTGCAGTGTTGGTGTAACGCAACCAAGGTTTTTACATGCCCAAGATATTAATTGAAGCTCGCTACTAAAGAGTTTTTCATTAATTTCGTCGTACAGCTCAGTACCATTAAGTTTAATTTTTGTTTTTTTCCATAGCCGCCCCGTATCAATTTTATCCTCAGCTTCTAGTAAAGATAGAGTAATATCATTTTCTCCGTTAAGAATTGACCAAATATGTGGACTCCACCCTCTATTTTTAGGTAGGTCGCTTGCGTGTAACACTAGGCTGTATTGAAACATCTTTCTGTGCTCTTTTGTGACAATTTCAGAGCAAGAAACTAAAAAAAGCAGGTCCCCTTCGCTGGTTATATCAGCTAAGCGCGTGAGCAAGTTAATAACATATTGATGCTCATTTTCTGTTTTCCACTTATGCAGCCACCTAAATACAGGATGATTTTTATCTGAGCAGATTAATGTAACCTTCAGCATGTTTGCAAGGCCTCTTGTAGTGTTTGTGTAACCCTTTTAACGCCCATACCATCACACAGTGCTAAGTTTTGCTTGCTGTAGTACTGCCAATACTTAACTAGATACTCAATGGTGGAGATAAGCTGATTAGAAATATCTTCTAGTTTTATGAGCTTTACAGCTTTAGCATTAACTAAAGCTTTTGAGATGTCATTTTGATTATCTGCTATGGGTACTAATATTGACGGAATACCTAAGCAAGCTCGCTCCCAAGATGTAGAACCTGGCGCACCTATCGCAAGGCTGAATTGGCTCATGAAACTGGCCATATTATCAACAAATTCAATATGTTTTACCCAGTCAGGGTGCTTTTCTGCGAACTTTTTTATCGCTGAGTAATGGGGAGCTCGTTGGCTTATAAGCACTGTCGTTGGGTGTGGTTTTTTTACTGTTGCTAATGCCTTTAGTACTTCTAATGTTGCATTAGGTTTATCAATTCCTCCCATCGTTATTAAGATATTATGGGAGCTTGGACTGTTTTGTTGCTGATTTTGTCTCTGCTTTGTAAATTCTGGACTCAATAGTGCGTAATCAGTTCCTGTCAGTGCTTTACAAGGAAATATTTTTTCATAACTAGTGGGCTGTCTGTTTAGTGTTTGATCAACGACGATGTGGGCACGATGTACTCTAACAAGGTCATCTATCACCGTTAAAATACAATTTAATTTATTTTTAACGATTTCATGCCAAGTTGCGCCAATTCCATAATGATCAACAATAACTAAGTCTGCATATTTTACTTTTTTTATAAAATCAAGACAGTCTTGCTCTTCAGTCATTTGCAGCCAAGCTGCGTAGTCACTTGAATGACTTGGAGTGGACCATTCGTAGGGCTTTTGCAGTGCGATTACTTCAAAACCTCGGGTATTAATTAATGTATTCAAGTCTGCTTTTTGTTCTCGTGTTGCAAATAATACATTATACCCTATGCGCTTTAACTCTTGAGCGAGTACTAGGCACCGCATAACGTGACCACTCCCTATGTGTATTGAAGCATCCACACGAAACACAACTCTCATTTTAGTGCCTTAAACAGTGCTTCTGCCAGTTCCCAGTCTTCTTGTGTGTCAATATCTTGTACGTATTTTCTGGGTAACAATATAGCTTTAGCTCTCGATGAGAAAAAGGGTTTGCGATTTATAAATGCAGGTGCGGTTCCCCAATAAAACTGCCCAGCATCATGATATGCTTCTTCTAAATCTTGAGAGCGAGTTGATAAATGCTCTGGCTGAAACATTTCTACGGTGCCCTGTTCTGTAAGTTTTATTGCTCTTTGAATAGGGAAAGAATAACTGGTTGCGCTAAATGCATAATCTAAATCATCACTCTTAAGCGCTGAAAGTCCATTTTGTAATGCTTCCGGTGTTATAAAAGGAGCGGTTGCGTATATACAACACACGTGTGTAATACCCCTGTTATTTTGTTTATACCAGTTAAGTGCATGTGTCATCACATCTTGGGTGCTTGCATAATCGTCAGCAAGGCCTGCCGGCCTTATAAAAGGAATGGTAGCGCCGTAACGTAAAGCTACTTCGGCAATTTCATTATCATCTGTTGAGACACATACCTCATCAAAGCAACCACTGATTAAGGCGGCTTCTATAGAGTAGGCAATCATTGGCTTACCATGAAAATCTTTAATATTTTTACGAGGAATACGTTTACTACCACCGCGGGCAGGAATAATCGCTATATTCATGTTTCACATCTTAATAACGTTCTCAACTGATTTATCACTTCACCTTGTTGCTCAATAGTCATGCCATGGAAAAGTGGAACTGTAACGGCCTGCTTGTAGTAGGTTTCAGCATCAGGAAAATCACCTTCCGAGAAGCCTAAAGCTTGATAATAAGGCTGTAAATGGATAGGTATATAATGCAAGTGAGCAATAACTCCATGCTTGCGCATACCGGTAATGACTGACTTGTGCTTTTCTACTTCACACTGTGTTAAACGAACGATATATAAATGGTAGCTCGAGTAACAATCATCCGATTGTGATAAGTGAGTTATACCTAAACCTGAATTTACAAATGCATGATTATATTTGCTTGCTATATCGTTACGGGCTGATACAAAATTATCTAGCTGTTTCAACTGACTCAGCCCTAATGCAGCTTGCATATCAGTCATTCTATAATTAAAACCAAGCTCTAGCTGTTGATAGTACCAAGGGCCATGACTTGGTTCGGTCAGTTCATCAGGGTGATTTGTAATACCATGGCTTCGCAAGCGGCTCATTTTTTTGTTAAGCTCAGCGCAGTTGGTAACCGCCATGCCCCCTTCAGCTGAGGTAATTATCTTGACTGGATGAAAGCTAAACACAGTAATATCTGAATAAACACAGCTGCCTACAGGCTGGCCTTTATACTTTGCGCCAATAGCATGCGAGGCATCTTCAATAACCTTAAAACCATACTTTTCGGCAAGTTCATTGATTGTTTCCATATCGCATGATTGACCAGCTAAATGAACAGGTATCACGACTTTAGGGAGTCGCTTGTTTTGTTTGGCGATTACTAGTTTTTCTTTAAGGGCACCAACAGACATATTGCCTGTTTCAAGGTCGATATCAACAAAGTCAACTTCTGCGCCACAATAGAGTGCGCAGTTACTCGATGCGACAAAGGAGATTGGCGACGTCCATACGATATCACTTTTACCTACACCTAAAGCAAGGCAAGCTACATGTAAGGCTGAAGTGGCGCTGTTAGTGGCACAGCCATAGTCAGCACCACAATACTCTGTAATTGCACTTTCAAATGCCGGGACCGCAGGCCCCTGTGTTAACCAGTCAGATTTTAATACATCAACAACCGCATCAATGTCACTTTGTGAAATACTTTGCTTGCCGTAAGGAATTACCTTGTTTGTCATAATAGTTTTCACAGCAACGCTTGGATATTGAAGTTTTTGATTTCTTCAATACTCATATAATCAGTGTTATCTAGCGAGTTATATTCAAAACCTTGCGCTACTTTTTCACCTTTTTCGCCAAGGGCATTCACAGTAAAGTCATTACTGCGGCTGCTAAACTTGATGCCTGGTGCGATAACAAAATGATCGTTATATTCGTAAGTTTCAAAGCATAAGTCGGCAGGGCACATGACCTCATGTAACTTTTCACCTGGGCGAATACCGATAATCTTAATTGGTAAGTCAGGGGCCATGGCTTTGGCAAGATCAACAATGCGAATTGAAGGGATTTTGGGTACAAAAATTTCGCCGCCTAACATTCGTTCAAAGTTAGTCAAAACAAAATCAACACCTTGCTGTAGGCTTATCCAAAAGCGCGTCATTTCTTCGTGAGTAATTGGGATGTGGTCGCGACCTTGGTCGATAAACTTTTGAAATATAGGGACGACCGAGCCTCGAGAACACACTACGTTACCGTATCTTACTACAGCAAAAGTTGTTTTATGGCCGCCTGCAATATTGTTGGCAGCAACAAATAATTTGTCTGATGCAAGTTTAGTCGCACCATATAAATTGATTGGGTTCGCTGCTTTATCAGTCGACAGTGCAATGACTTTCTCTACATTATTATCAAGGGCAGCATCAATAACGTTTTCAGCCCCATTTATATTGGTTTTGATACACTCCATCGGGTTATATTCAGCTGCGGGTACTTGTTTTAATGCTGCAGCGTGAATCACATAGTTTACGCCACGCATGGCACGACGAAGTCTTTCTTTATCGCGTACATCACCAATGAAGTATCGCATGCACGGTTGGTCAAACTCTTGCTGCATTTCAAACTGTTTTAGCTCATCTCGAGAAAAGATGATGATCTTTTTCGGTTTATAGCGTTCTAGTAGCGTTTTGACGTATTTTTTGCCGAATGAACCAGTACCACCGGTAATTAAAATCGTTTTATTGTCGAACATAGTGTTACCTAAGTTATTTATCATTGGCGTAGTTGTTTATAAAAGTGAAGTACGCAAATTGAGAATTTTGACACAAATTCTCAGTAATTTAACTATTAACTAATACACAAGCAAGTCAGATGCCAAGTTAATTTATCTAAACCATGGTACAAAGTATAAAATTTGGCAAATTAAGCTATAAATTAAGCAATCGGTTTGTAGGTGGCAGCCATGAATATTCAATCACTTTCCACAAGTCGAACAGGATCTCAAGTTGTCGTTGATATTAGACCAAGCAGCAGAGGAAATTAACGCAAAGGGCTGAGTTAGGCGTTTTTTAAAACAACTTAGAAAGTACGATAAAAGGTTTAGGTGACCAGCGAGAGAGCATTGCTGCGAGCCAAAGCCGAATAGAAGATACTGACTATGCAAAAGCTTTGTCTGATCAAGTAGCTAATGACATTTTATCGCAAGCATCGATTGCCTTGCGTGGTCAGGAAAATCGTTCAGCCGAATCTATATTAGGTTTACTTTAATTCTTTAGCATTAAATTTTAGTGCTAAGTGACTATTTTTTGGCGTTTATGTCAAAAAACCGCCGCTATTACTTGCATCCATTCAGATCTCGCTTACAATTTAGCTAATATAATAAATTAGTGAAATTATGGCTCGCTAACTATGATCTTGATTTTAGATAATAATAATAACCGTGCAATAGGATTAAATGCATCGCTTACCTTTATTGGGGAAGCTGTGCAGTTGCTTGATGAAAGTGATTTTGAGCAAGTATCTAGTAAGTATCAACAACAAGAATGCATTGTTATTTTAGGTGCATTGCAAGGCTTAGATCATGAAAGCTTAATTAAGCGTTTTCCAACCCTGCCTTTTTTACTGATTGGTGAAACACTCAAGCCCTTATTAAGTATTGCTAATGTAGTGGGCTTAATTTGTGAGCCGTTTAATCACGAAGTAACCACACAGTTATTACACGACTGCCAACAGTACCAACGTATGTTGCCTGGTAGCCACAAGCAGCATAAACCACACAAAACATTTGATGGTTTAGTTGGCGAAACCGATGCTGTTAAAAACGTACGCTTTTTAATTGAGCAGGTGGCTAAAACCGATGCAAACGTGCTTATTTTAGGTGAGTCGGGTACAGGTAAAGAGGTGGTTGCGCGTAACGTCCATTTATTATCTAAACGCAATACGGGGCCATTTGTACCAGTAAACTGTGGTGCCATACCTGGAGAGTTGCTAGAAAGCGAACTATTCGGTCACGAAAAAGGGGCATTTACCGGCGCTATTTCTGCACGTAAAGGGCGGTTTGAATTAGCGCAAGGCGGTACGCTATTTTTAGATGAAATTGGCGATATGCCGCTGCAAATGCAAGTTAAGCTATTGCGGGTATTACAAGAGCGCAGCTACGAGCGTGTAGGTGGCACAAAAGCGATTCAAGCAGATGTACGGGTTATCGCCGCTACTCATCGCAACCTTGAGGAAATGATTGAAAAGGGCAGCTTTAGGGAAGATTTATATTACCGTTTAAACGTGTTTCCTATTGAAAACCCGTCACTTAATGAACGTGCTGACGACATACCTTTATTACTTAAAGAGCTAATGCGCCGTGTTAATGAGCAAAGTGGTACGTCGGCTAAATTTACAGAGCGCGCAGTAGAGAGCCTAAAAGAGCATGCTTGGCCTGGTAATATCCGAGAGCTTGCTAATTTAGTGGAGCGCATGGTGATTATGTTCCCTGAAAAAGTAGTGGATGTACCCGATTTACCCAATAAATATCGCTACATCGAGGTAGACGCATACGAGCCAGAATACCCTGAAGAGCTACTTGAAAAAGATGCCTTTAACGATATTTTTAGCTCAGGCTTTAGCGATTATGATAATGAACCAGAGCCTGAATTTAGCCAACCGGGATCTGGCGTATTACCCGAAGAGGGCATAGAGCTTAAAGATTATTTAGCAGAGCTTGAAATAAGCTTAATTACCCAAGCGTTAGAGCGTTTTGATTACGTTGTTGCGCGCGCCGCAGAAATATTAGGTGTAAGGCGTACAACGCTTGTCGAAAAAATGAAAAAGTACAATCTATCGCGAGATTAGCCAAACTTAGCAAGTGCCGAATCACTACAAATTACCGAGTTTGGCTCTTTTAATTTCTTGCTTACAGCTTACAGCTTACAGCTAATAATTTTTAATAATCTCGGCTCTTCTAAAACAATCATTACTGTGATCGTTTACCATGCCACAGGCCTGCATATGTGCGTATACCGTTGTAGGGCCCAAAAATTTAAAACCTCGTTTTTTTAAATCCTTTGCAAACGCTTTTGACTCCTCGGTAATTGCAGGGGTGTCTTCAACACTATTTAAATCACTAATAATTGGTTTATTGCCAACAAATCGCCATTGGTAATTACTAAAGCTGCCAAATTCTTTTTGAATCTCAATAAACTGTTGAGCATTATTAACTGTGGCAGCAATTTTTAAGCGGTTACGCACTATGCTCTCATCTTGCATTAGCCGTTCTATATCATCGGCTGTAAAGTTAGCCACTTTTTGCACATTAAAATTAGCAAATGCTTTTTTATAGCCTGCGCGCTTTTTTAAAATGGTGTACCAACTTAAGCCCGCTTGCGCCGACTCGAGGGTAATAAATTCAAATAATTTCGTGTCGTCATAAAGGGGGACTCCCCATTCTTCATCATGGTATTTCACATAATCAGGCTTTGTGGCGTCGAGCCACTCACAACGGTATTTATTTTGCTCACTCATTATTATTCCTTTTAGTGTGCGTCATTTTTTTGTTACGCGATATTGTAAGGTAACTAAATGAAAAATATATAAAATAATATTGGTATAAATTGTGCATTTAGCCCTATATCTACATCATTAAGAGATTTGATTATGGCCCTTGCGAGTGTACTTAAACCACAGTTTATTACTGCAAAACAGTATAACCCATGTTTACTTCAAGAAGAGTACATTGGTGAATTAAGTGATTTAAGACAGCAAGCAAGTTGGCTGTCGCACTTAGTTGATACTATGCCTGCGGGTGTTGTTGTGCTTGATGGCAAAGGGCTTATTGCAAAAGCCAATCAAATCGCGATTGATATGTTAGGCGAGCCGCTCGAAGGAGAGAAGTGGTTTAACATTATTCAACGCTCTTTTCGTCCCCACCAAGATGATGGACATGAAGTGTCGCTCAAAGATGGGCGACTTATAAAGCTTGATATTACTGCGCTAGCGCCAGAGCCTGGGCAATTAATATTAATGACAGATTTAACAGAAACGCGCCGTTTGCAAAAGCGCGTAGCCCATATGCAGCGCTTAAGCGCGTTAGGTAAAATGGTGGCATCGCTTGCGCACCAAGTGCGTACACCGCTTTCGGCGGCTATGTTATACGCGGCTAATTTGGGTTCTAAAAAGCTACCAGAGTCATCTCGCGATAACTTTCAAACTAAGTTAATGTCACGTTTAAAAGATTTAGAAACCCAAGTTAACGATATGCTGCTTTTTGCTAAAAGCGGCGAGCAACAAGTGGTTGAACAGGTTTCTATGCAGCAGCTTTTAAACGAGGTAAAACTAGGTGCCGATGCAATGGTAGCCTTAAATAACAGCTCACTTGTTGTTGAGCTACCAGAGCCAGACATAGAAATTACCGGTAATAAAACCGCGCTGGCCAGTGCTATTCAAAACCTTATTCACAATAGTATTCAAATTATTGGCAGCCAAGCCCAGGTGACATTAAAAGCGCAGCGCGATAGCAGCGAACCCGATACCGTGCGTATTAGCGTATGCGATAACGGCCCTGGTGTAGAGTTGAGCCAAATAGAGAAAATTTTTGAACCGTTTTATACCACAAAAAGCCAAGGTACAGGGCTTGGGCTTGCTGTTGTAAGCTCTGTGGCTAATGCGCATCAAGGACGTGTTGAAGTGGTTAATAATGCCAATGGTGGTGCATGTTTTAGTTTATTGCTGCCCATATGCACGGCCTCAACGCAGGAGAAAACAGCATGAGTAATACAATACTAGTGGTTGAAGATGATGCAGGTTTAAGAGAAGCACTCATAGACACGTTAGAAATGTCGGGTATTGCCTGTGTTGCAGCCGATAGTGCTGAGCAAGCCATGATCCAATTAAAAAAATCTGAGTTTTCATTAGTGGTCAGCGACGTGCAAATGGGCGCAATGAGCGGCCTAGATTTACTTAGGAGCATTAAGCTTAACTACCCAGATCTCCCCGTATTAATGATGACTGCCTATGCAACGATTGATGATGCAGTAGAGGCAATGCGCTTAGGCGCAATTGATTATATGGCTAAACCATTTGCCCCTGAGGTGCTTTTAAATATGGTTAGTCGGTATTTACCCGAAAAGCCAAAAGACACTGACGGCCCAATTGTTGCCGACCCAAGCAGTATTGCGCTTTTAGAACTGGCGAGCAAAGTGGCGCGCTCAGATGCAAGTGTTATGGTGCTAGGCCCTAGTGGCTCTGGTAAAGAAGTGTTAGCGCGCTACATTCACGATAAATCAAACCGATGCGATGCGCCTTTTGTGGCAATAAACTGTGCGGCTATTCCCGAAAACATGCTTGAAGCCACTTTATTTGGCTACGAAAAAGGCGCGTTTACCGGTGCAATACAGGCATGCCCAGGTAAATTTGAACAAGCTCAGGGTGGCACCATATTACTTGATGAAATAACCGAAATGGACTTAGGGCTGCAAGCTAAGCTATTACGGGTATTGCAAGAGCGTGAAGTTGAGCGTTTAGGTGCCCGTAAAACAATTTCACTCGATGTAAGAGTACTCGCCACCAGTAACCGCGACCTAAAAGAAGCCGTTGCAGATAACCAATTTAGAGAAGACTTATATTATCGCTTAAATGTATTCCCCCTAATGTGGCGACCGCTCTGTGAGCGTCCAGGGGATATAATTGTATTGGCTAAGCATTTAATAGAGCGCCATTTAGTTAAAAGTAAAGAGCCGCTAGCAACGCTTGATAGTGCCGCTGAGCAAAAATTACTAAGCCATGCATGGCCTGGTAATGTACGCGAGCTTGATAACGTAATTCAACGTGCGCTTATTTTGCGAACGGGCAATGTAATTGGCGAACAGGCTATTTTTATTGAAAACTTAATGCAAGCGCCAATTAACAGTACGCCTAAACAGGAGATAGCGGCTGAACATGCGAACACTCCCAGTGGCGCGTATTATGATGACAAAATAACGCCTGCAGAGGCGAGTAGCTCTCTGCCTAGTGTTGATACTGGCAGCTATAAAGATGAGCTAAAAGATAAAGAGCATAAAATAATATTAGAGACCCTAGCGCGCTGCCAAGGCAAACGTAAAGATGTTGCCCAAACACTTGGGATCAGCCCGCGTACTTTACGTTATAAACTAGCGCAAATGCGTGATTTAGGTATTTCGCTGCCCGCATAACTTTATTCCTTTCTTCTATATAACCCTAAACTAACCACGCTTAGTTTAGGGTTGTCAAATCTCTGACTCTCAAAAATAATGGTTAACCTTATGTAATTAAAGGTTTATTTTTATGGCACACTTTGTGCTTTATTCCCTTTATGAACGTTAACTGCATTTGCCAGAGAAAATTATGAAAATTCAAAACAGCGCGCTATTTCAAGAAATGCAATCAATGGCTTTAGAAGCAGGCCATACAAATCAAATCAATAAGCTACCTACTCAAGCTCAGCCAACATCGTCTGCTCAATTCGGTGACTTACTAAGTGATGCATTAAACACGGTTAATGGCTTACAACAAGATGCCAAACAAAAAGTAGTGGCTGTTGAAATGGGTGATAGAAGTGTATCGCTTGCTGAGGCAATGATTGCCTCACAAAAATCGTCAGTGGCATTTGAGGCTACAGTACAAGTAAGAAATAAACTTGTTGAGTCATACCAAGAAATTATGAACATGCCTGTTTAAGTAGGTAGTGGAGAATTATTGTGGCGCAATCTAATCAATCAACAGATCTTGCTCTTGCTGGCGGCGGTATTGACCAAAGCGAAGATAACGAGCAACAAGAACAAAAGTCGGGCTACTTAAGCGCCTTAAATGGTGTTGATGTGCTTCGCCAAGTCACCCTTATTATTGCGCTGGCTATTTGTTTAGCTATTGCCATATTCGTGATTATTTGGGCACGTCAGCCAGACATGCGTCCACTTGGTAAAATGCCAACAGAAGAGCTGATCCAAACCCTTGATTTTTTAGATGCACAAAAAATTGACTACGAGCTAGATGGCAACGTAATTTCGGTTGATGAAAGCGAGTATCAAAACATTAAATTGCTGATGGCCCGTGAAGGTCTAGAGCAAGGTCCTACTTCAGGCACCGACATCATAATGCAAGATATGGGCTTTGGTGTTAGCCAACGATTAGAGCGTGAACGCTTAAAACACGGCCGCGAACAACAACTTGCCCGCACCATAGAAGAATTAAACAACGTAACACGCGCTAAAGTTTTATTAGCCATTCCAAAAGAAAACGTATTTGCACGCAGAGAGAAAAAGCCATCAGCCACAGTGGTATTGACTCTTAAGCGCGGCAGAATGCTTGATGGCGAAGAGATTGACTCAGTGGTTGATATGATTGCCTCTGCAGTACAAGGGCTTGAGCCTTCACGTGTTACGGTAACAGATCAAAATGGCCGCTTACTTAATTCAGGTTCACAAGACTCATTAGCAGCACGCTCTCGTAAAGAGTACGACATTGAAAGAAAGCGTGAGCAAGAGTATTTAGAAAAAATAGACAGTATTCTTATTCCTGTAGTCGGCTTAGGTAACTACACGGCGCAAGTTGATTTAAATATGGACTTTAGCTCAGTAGAAGAAACACAAAAGCGCTACAACCCAGACTTACCAGCAGTAAGAAGCGAAACCACATTTGAAGAGAACAACATTGGTGGCTTAGCGGTAGGTATCCCTGGGGCACTCACTAATCAACCACCTATGAATTCAACTATTCCAGAAGTGGCAGGTCAAGGCAATGCTGGTACGGCAACGAACCCAAGCCGAGTGCATAAAGAGGCTACACGTAACTTTGAGCTAGACACCACCATTTCGCATAAGCGCCAACAAACAGGGGTTATTCGCAGAATTAGCGTCTCGGTTGCCGTTGATTATGTGCCTAAAGTAGGTGAAAACGGCGAAACAACTATGGCGCCGCGCTCGGTAGAGGCTTTGTCAAATATACGTCGTCTATTACAAGGTGGGGTAGGTTTTGATATGCAACGTGGCGATGCATTAGAGGTGGTAACCGTACCATTTGTGCGCGAAGCGGTTGATTTAGATTTAGAAGTACCGCTGTGGGAGCAGGACTGGTTTATGAAAATCGTCCGCTTAGTACTGGGTGCGCTGGTTATTATTGTGCTTATTATGGCAGTTGTTAAGCCTATGCTTAAACGCTTAATATACCCAGATGATACGCTCGAAGACTACGATGAAGATGCATTAAGCTCTGGGGTGGATATTGGCGATAGCACGCTAGATATGCTAAATAAAGACTTTGATTCTGCTTCTGTAGGCTTCTCAAGCGATGGTACACTACAGCTGCCAGATTTACATGGCGACGAAGATTTGCTTAAAGCGGTAAGAGCACTTGTAGCGAACGAACCTGAACTCTCATCACAAGTAGTGAAAGCGTGGTTAACAGAAGATGACTGATCAAGAACAAAAACAACTCCCGCCAGCGTTTGATGTTGACAAGTTAGATGGCGTAGATAAAGCCGCGATTCTTTTATTGAGCTTATCTGAAGAAGACGCAGCGCAAATACTTAAACACTTAGAGCCTAAGCAAGTGCAAAAAGTGGGTATGGCAATGGCCGCGCTAGATGACTTGTCACAATCTAAAATAAGCGCAGTTCACAATTTATTTATAGAACAAATACAAAGCTTTAGTACAATTGGCTTCCAGTCAGAAGACTTTATTAAAAAGGCGCTTACCGCCGCATTAGGTGAAGATAAAGCAGCTAGTTTAATAGACCAAATTGTAATGGGCTCGGGCGCTAAAGGCTTAGATTCACTTAAATGGATGGACTCAAAGCAAGTTGCCAATATTATTCGTAATGAGCACCCGCAAATTCAAACTATTGTTTTATCGTATTTAGAGCCTGAGCAATCGGCAGAAATCCTAGCGCAATTTCCTGAAAAAGTGCGTCTAGATTTAACTATGCGTATTGCGAACCTTGAAGAAGTGCAACCTGCAGCATTGCAAGAACTTAACGAAATTATGGAAAAGCAATTTGCCGGCCAAGCAGGTGCACAAGCCGCTAAAATGGGTGGCTTAAAAGCCGCGGCAGATATCATGAACTACCTAGATACAAATGTAGAAGGGCAGTTGATGGACTCTATTCGTGAACACGATGAAGAAATGTCTCAGCAAATTCAAGATCTTATGTTTGTGTTTGAAAACCTTATGGATGTGGATGACCGCGGTATTCAAGCCATATTGCGTGAAGTACAGCAAGACGTACTAATGAAAGCAATTAAAGGGACTGACGAAGCGCTTAAAGATAAAATTTTGGGTAATATGTCTAAACGTGCTGCCGAAATGCTTGCCGATGACTTAGAAGCAATGGCACCGGTTAGAATAAGTGAAGTAGAAGCTGCCCAAAAAGAAGTGCTTTCAACAGCAAGGCGTCTATCTGACTCGGGTGAGATTCAGTTAGGCGGCGGCGGTGGCGAGGAGTTCCTGTAAGCTATGTCTAAATTAAAAGGTCGCCCTTTACATGCAGATGAAGCTGATGAGCTTTTAAAAAACTGGCCAATACCTGACGTTGCTCCTGATGAGCGCAGTTTTGGCAATCGTTCAACGGCTTTTGGCACACCGCTTTCTGATTTGTATAAAAAAGAAGTTGAAGAAGAAGCTGTAGAAGACACTCAGCCGAAAGAGCCTGAACTGCCTTCGTTAACTATGGCTGAGCTTGAGCGCATTAGGCAAGATGCTTATGAGGAAGGCTTAAAGCAAGGGCACGAACAAGGCTACATAGATGGCTTTGAAAAAGGGGTTGGTGAGGGCAAAGAAGCAGGTTACAAAGAAGGCTTAGAGCTTGGTAAAACACAAGGCCAAGAAGACGTTAAGCCGTTAATAGAAGAGCAGTTAACCAGCTTGCGTAGCATAATCGACAACCTCAGCGCTCCGCTTGATAAAGTGGACGAACTGGCAGAAAAGCACTTAGTGCAATTAGCGGTTATGTTGGCAGAAGCTATAACCTATCAAGAAATTAAAACATCGCCCGATGTTATTTTACATACGCTTAAAAAAAGCATAGATGCATTAAATACTGAGCAAGAAAAAGTTCGTGTGCATTTAAACCCAGATGACCTAGAACTGGTAAAGCAAAGCTATGGTGAGCAAACTATTGCAGATAATAATTGGCAGCTAATTGCAGAACCCACACTCGAGCGCGGCGGTTGCGAAGTTAAAACGCCACAATCGTCTTTAGATATGACCCTAAAAACCCGTGTCAAAGAAACGTTGGATAGCTTTTTGCATAATAGCGGTATCTAATCTTTTTTGTGGCGTGTTATGGCAGCTCAACGTGCACCTCTAAGCGAACGCTTAAATCAATACCAACAACATATTGCAGCGTTTAAACCTGCTGTAGCGGGTATTTTAACCCGAGTAGTCGGTTTAACCCTTGAGGCGAAAGGGCTACGTGCGCCTGTAGGGAGCCAATGCAAAATAGAAACTATGTCAGGGTTTGTAGATGCTGAGGTGGTGGGCTTTAGTGAGCAAACCCTTTACTTAATGCCTAATGACCACATTTCCGGTGTGTTACCCGGTGCGCGTGTTATTCCACAAGTAAATGATACCGGCTTGCCCGTTGGTATGAGCCTACTGGGCCGCGTTGTGGATGGCTTAGGCCGCCCGCTTGACGGCCTAGGAAAAATTAACGCCGAACACTATTTAAAGTTTGCACAAAACCCCATAAACCCCCTCGCTAGAAGACCAATCAGCCAACCTATGGATGTAGGTGTACGGGCTATAAACTCAGTTATTACTGTAGGGCAAGGCCAGCGTATGGGTTTGTTTGCAGGCTCTGGTGTTGGTAAATCGGTCCTCTTAGGTATGATGACCCGCGGCAGTGAGGCCGATGTTATTGTGGTTGGCCTAGTGGGTGAGCGTGGCCGTGAGGTAAAAGAATTTATTGAAGAGATACTCGGTGTAGAAGGGCGCAAACGCTCTGTTGTGGTAGCTGCTCCTGCTGATGCATCGCCCCTTATGCGCTTAAAAGGCTGTGAAAGTGCGGTGACCATTGCTGAGTACTTTCGTGATCAAGGTTTACACGTATTGTTATTGCTTGATTCAGTAACCCGTTACGCCATGGCGCAACGCGAAATAGCGCTAGCGGTTGGCGAACCTCCTGCAACAAAAGGGTATCCGCCTTCTGTATTTGCTAAATTACCGGCGCTGGTGGAGCGAGCGGGTAATGGCGGCGAAGGGCAAGGGTCTATCACTGCGTTTTTTACAGTGCTTAGTGAGGGCGATGATATGCAAGACCCAATAGCCGATGCTGCACGTGCTATTTTAGATGGGCATATTGTACTTTCTCGAGATTTAGCCGATAGCGGTCATTATCCCGCGATAGATATCGAAAAATCAATTTCTCGTGTTATGCCGCAAGTGGTGTCTGAGCCTCATATGCAGCAGGCCCGCGTATTAAAACAAGTGTATTCAATGTATCAGCAAAATAAAGATATGATCACCTTAGGTGCGTATCAAAAAGGGGCTGACCAAATGCTTGATCAAGCTATAAACTTGATGCCGCGCGTAAATGCGTTTTTACAGCAAGGTATGCGCGATGTAATAAGTTACGACGATGGTTTACACGGACTAGCCCAATTACTAGGACAAGCATAATGGCAAAAAATAAGCTCGATTTACTGCTTAAGCTCGAAAACGACAAAGAAGAAAATCTGCGCATGAGCTACTTACAAGCCAATCAAAATTTACAAGCTAACCAACAAAAGCTGCAAGGGTTAAATAACTTTAGATTAGAATACTCTCAGCAATTACATGTGAAAGGAAAGTCCGGTTTATCAAGCGCGGGCTTTGGCCAGTACCATGCCTTTATAGCAAAAATTGAAGAAGCGATTCGCCAGCAAGCCAGTACGGTCAATACCGCTAAGCAAGTTGTAACACAGCGTAAAGCTTTGTGGTTAAAGCAACAGGTAAAAGCAAAAGCCGTAGCAAAATTAATTGAAAAACAAAACCTAAAAGCAGCGGCGTTAATGGCAAAGAGTGAGCAAAAAATGCTGGACGAGTTTTCTGCTAATCAATTTTTTCAGCGCCGTAAAAGTTTATAACTCTGGCGCGTTTATTGCTTTGTTGGTAGGTGGTAATTAATTTTGGCAAAGTGCGGTGGCAACTTGCCGCAGTGCTGTGTAGGTGAATTATGGCAATAAACGATATTTCAATGTTGGCAACAGCTGAAAAAGACTCTTTTTTAGCATTTAAAGACAATAACTTACCTGCAGGTAACGAATCTGGTGATGCTTTTTTAAGCCAGCTACAAGATGCAGACAAACCCTTTGTATTGCCTGCTAATTCTGAGGCTCCTAGCCAAGCAGGCTCTTTATTGCCAACAGATGATAAGCAGCTAGCCAATAGCAAAAAACCGACAGCTTCATTAAGTGATGACACGCAAGATACGTTATTATCTGGCGATAGCGTTTTAGCACAAATAAACTCCTCGCAAGAGATTGACGTAAGTGTAAAAAAACATGGCAGTAGCGATAATGATTTTAGCGATTTAAGTGCAAAAAAGAGTGATAAAAGTGTCAGCTTTTTAGCTTCGCAATCAGGTGAAACTGGTGAGGCCGATGCCATAACGACTAAAGCCGATGATACTCTTTTAGCTGATGATAATAGCAATGGCAAAAAAAGCGCGTTTACGAACGCCGAGCTTGAAACTAAAGGAGCTAAGCAAAGCGCTGGAGATAATTTAGCCCCGTCTTTAAAAAATGAGAGCCTAGCAAGTAGTGCCGCTAAAAATCCAATAGCAGAAGCGGTGCAAACACAAATTAATAAAGCTAATAGCAGTGTAGCCTCTGTAAATAATAAAGATAAAGGTGCTGAGAATACAAAAGCGCCAGGCACTGTATTAAATGCTGAAAGTGCGCTGCCTATAAGCGATGCAGACATAGAGCAATTAGCCAAAGAACTGACTCGTTCATCTACGCAATCAGAGCTATCAACTACATCTAAAGTACTCAACTCATTAAGCGAAGCGCAACGTGCACAATTAAACGAGCACGTTAAAAGCTCATTTACTGAAACCACGCCAAGTGAAAGTGATGATCGTGCAAGCTCCGTTAAACAATTACTGACAGAGTTTGTCGTACAAAACGAAAAAGAGACAAGCACGCGCGGTGATCTAGTTCAATCTCAGTTAAAAAACTTAAATAGCGATGAAAAGCAGGCGCTACTTAGCCAATTGAAAAGCTATGTGAGTAACGAGCAACCAACAGGTGATACACTCAAAAAAGTAAATGAAACAATAAGCAACTTACAAACTATGCTTGATACGCAGCTTAGTGAGAGCAAAGCGCAAAGTGTGTCGAGCTCTGCAAATACGGCTTTAAATGCGCAGCAAGCCAGTAATGCTGCAATGAATGCGAATACACCGCAAAATAAAGCCATGATTAATGCTGAAGCACACTCTAGCACTGAGCAAGACGGTGTAAATCCAGAAGAGTTAAACGCCCTAGAGGCCGAGCAGGAAAGCTTACTTAAAGAGCCTAAAACAAATACTGGTTTATCGCGTGTAGCTCAGGTGTTTACGTTGATAACCGATGGCATTAATAACACGCAGGCACAAATAAATACTCAGTACGACAACGCTCGTTATGAGCAGTCTATTTTAGAGAGCCAAGCTATACAGTCGCAGCAATTACAAAGCAGCACCGCGCAGGTTAAGCAGGTAAATATAGATGCAAGTATGATGCAGGCTATTAATATTGTTAAAAGTGATGCAGCTAAAATGCTTCAAGAGCGTGTATCTTCAATGCTAAGCATTAGCAATAAAGAAGCTGAAATTCGCTTAGATCCGCCAGAAATGGGCAGCATGCAAATTCGTATCAGAAGTGATGCTGAACAAGCACAAATAAATTTTGTAGTGCAAAACCAGCAAGCTAAAGAAGCACTTGAACAATCAATGCCGCGCTTACGTGAAATGTTAGCCGAGCAGGGAATTGATTTAGGTGAAAGTACGATTTCTTACGGGCAATCTGGTAGTGAGCAAAGCGATGAAGGCGAAGGGCAATCACAAGGTCAAACGGCTAATAAAAATACACAGCAGGATAAAAATGATGAGCAAGATGGGGCTAACCCACAAAGTTCTCGACAACAAACTTCATCATCAATAGATTACTATGCCTAAGTACTGCTATTATAATAACTAAAACAAGCAAGTACCTTTGCTAAAAAAGGAATCACAATGGCCGAAGAAACAAGTTTAGAAATAGAAGAAACCGGTAAAAGCAAAAAAAAGCTGATCATAATCATAGTGGCAGTCCTGCTTGTTGTTGGCGGTGGTGCAGGCTATTTTTTTATGGCGGGCGATGATGCACCCGTTGAAACATTAGATGAAGAAACAACAACCGCAGCGCAAAGCGACTCGGCTACACCTTCAGGCTCTTCAGCTGAAATGGGCAGTGCCTTGTATGTTGCTATGCCAAGACCCTTTGTGTTTAATGTACCTGGGTCAAGCAGAGATAGAATTGTACAAATAAAAGTGCAATTACTTGTGCGTGGCGATGTAAATGAAGAAACCGCTAAAAAGCACATCCCACTGATTGAAGGCACCTTATTAAGCGTGTTTTCAACCACTACAGCTGATGAGCTCAGCACCAGTGCAGGCAAAGAAACATTACGCTTTACTGCGCTTGAAAAAGTGCAAGCTGCGCTGAATGATGTTGAAGGCACTAAAGTAATTGAGCGGGTATTGTTTACCGGCTTTGTGATGCAATAAGGGGCTAGCGTGAGCGATTTATTATCCCAAGACGAAATTGATGCACTCTTACACGGCGTTGATGAAGTCGAAGAGGAAGATATACACGAAGGTGAAGACGGCGAAGGCAGTACATTACAGTACGACTTTTCTTCGCAAGATCGGATCGTGCGTGGTCGCATGCCGACCCTGGAAATTGTTAACGAGCGGTTTGCTCGTCATATGCGAATAAGCTTATTTAACATGATGCGCCGCACCGCAGAGGTGTCGATTAATGGCGTACAAATGATTAAATTTGGCGAATACATTCATACCTTATTTGTACCAACAAGCTTAAATATGGTGCGTTTTAGACCGCTAAAAGGCACTGGCCTTATCACCATGGAAGCACGTTTAGTGTTTATTTTGGTAGATAACTTTTTTGGTGGTGACGGGCGTTACCATGCCAAAATTGAAGGCCGCGAATTTACCCCTACCGAACGTCGAATCGTGCAAATGCTACTAAAAATTATCTTTGAAGATTACAAAGAAGCATGGGCGCCGGTTATGGACGTGTCGTTTGAATACCTCGATTCAGAAGTAAACCCAGCAATGGCTAACATTGTGAGCCCTACTGAGGTTGTGGTTATTAGCTCTTTTCATATTGAATTAGATGGCGGTGGCGGCGATTTTCATATTGCTCTGCCGTATTCAATGCTTGAACCCATTAGAGAGCTATTAGATGCGGGTGTACAATCGGATACAGAAGACACCGATTTGCGCTGGAGCAAAGCTTTACGCGATGAAATTATGGACGTTGAGGTTGATATGTCGACTCAACTTCTTGAGGTGGATTTGTCTCTTAAACAAATAATGGAACTCAAAGCGGGCGATATTATACCGGTAGAAATGCCAGAGCATATTACGGTATTTGTTGAGGAGTTACCTACATTTAGAGCTAAAATGGGTCGTTCTCGCGATAACGTTGCGCTACAAATTAGTGAAAAAATTAAACGCCCTGATTCAGTTAAATCTGAGCTGCATGTATTTACCAAAGGCGGCAAGAAAATTGATTCAGATGCAGAATTAGCAGAACTAGAAGATGATTTACACCTTTCTGACGGTGTAGACTTAGACTGGTAATTGATTAAAAGGTTAAAAGTATGAGCGATGATCAAGACACAATGGACGAATGGGCAGCAGCCCTAGCTGAAGCCGAAGGCGGTGATGAGAGCGCCGAAGCGCATGTAGCAGAGCTTGATGAACTAAGTGATGCTAAACATGAACTTAGCGGTGACGAAAAGCGTAAACTCGATACAATTTTAGATATTCCTGTGACTATTTCTATGGAAGTCGGGCGCTCTAAAATAAATATTCGTAACTTACTGCAGCTAAACCAAGGCTCTGTTGTTGAACTAGACCGTGTAGCCGGTGAACCACTGGATGTATTAGTAAATGGTACGCTCATTGCCCATGGCGAAGTGGTTGTAGTGAATGATAAATTTGGTATTCGTTTAACGGATGTTATTAGCCAGGTAGAGCGGATCAAAAAATTACGATGAGCTCCCTTGCTGCTTTAACAAACTCAGTATTTACAAAGGCAGAAACGTTAACACCTACGGCCGACATTTTGTCTATGGTGTTGTCGTTAATTGCGGTGCTAGTACTGATTGTAGTGCTGGCATTTTTTGTTAAAAAACTTAACCCAAATTTAGCTAATAGCGAAGAATTTAAAGTGGTACGAAGCTTACCGCTTGGCTCACGAGAGCGCTTAATGGTGGTTGAAATAGATAATGCACAGCATTTATTAGGGGTCACCCCGCACAGTATTAACTACTTACATAAATTAGACACGCCGTTAAGTGAAAAAGAACTGCCAGAACTTGCTAAGCGATTTAGCAAACTACTAAACCCGCAAACGAATCAAAATAAAAAGAATTAACCCTATGATAAAGTGGCTGCTGATTATTTTAGCTGTGTTATTTGTACCTGCTGCAAGTAGTGCAGAGGGCATAGACGCCCTAACCATTACAACCAATGCCGACGGGACGCAAGATTACTCTGTAACCTTGCAAGTACTGGCAATTATGACGGCGCTGAGCTTTATTCCTGCCGCCATAATTATGATGACCTCGTTTACCCGTATTATTGTTGTACTGGCCATTTTGCGCCAAGCCATTGGTTTACAATCAACACCTTCAAACCAAGTTTTATTAGGGATGTCGCTTTTTTTAAGTATTTTTATTATGGCACCTATTTATCAGCAAGTTAACGAGCGTGCGATAGAACCCTATTTAAATGAACAAGTTACTTCGGTACAAGCATTAGAGCTTGCAAAGGAGCCCATGAAGGCCTTTATGCTCTCGCAGGTACGATTAAAAGACTTAGAAACGTTTGCCAAAATAGCAGGTTATGACCAGCTTGACTCGCCAGAGGCCACGCCACTTATTGTTTTAATACCTGCATTTGTGACCAGTGAACTACAAACCGCGTTTATTATTGGGTTTATGTTTTTTATACCGTTTTTAATTGTGGATTTAGTGGTTGCCTCGGTATTAATGGCCATGGGTATGATGATGCTCTCGCCCATGATAGTGTCCTTGCCTTTTAAAATAATGTTATTTGTACTAGTCGATGGCTGGAGCTTAGTAATGGGCACGTTAGCCAAAAGCTTTGGCTTAGGGACATAAACCATGTTTTACATTCGCACTTTTAAACATTAGGAGTACAACATGGAACCAGAGATTTTTGTTGATATTCTTAGCGATGCACTGTTTTTAGTTATTAAGCTGGTATCAGCTATTGTGGTACCTGGTTTACTTGTTGGTTTAGTGGTGGCGGTGTTCCAAGCGGCAACCTCAATTAATGAACAAACCCTAAGTTTCTTACCGCGCTTGTTAATTACCATTGGGGCACTTATTGTAGGTGGGCATTGGCTTACTCAAGAGCTAATGGACTTTTTTACCCGCCTAGTGTTACTCATTCCTGAAATTGCAGGCTAATTGTGGAATTTCCTTTTTCTGTTGTTATTCAATGGTTAAGTGATTTTTTACTGCCTTTAGTTCGCATCAGCTCTATGATCATGATTATGGCGGGCTTAGGCGCACAAAACGTACCTACGCGCATTAAAATGGGATTGGCGGTAGTGGTAACGTTTTTAGTGGTGCCAGCGCTGCCTCCTGCAACATTTACTAATTTATTTTCTTTTGAAATGGTGCTGGTGGTTATACAGCAAATGTTGATAGGTGTTGCGATAGGGTTTGCTTCTACGCTAATGCTAAATACCTTTGTGCTTGCTGGGCAAATACTGGCAATGCAAACCGGTTTGGGCTTTGCCTCTGTTATAGACCCTTCAAATGGTGCGAGTGTGCCTGCAGTTGGCCAGTTTTACTTAATTTTAGCGACCTTGTTATTTTTTGTTTTTAATGGCCATTTAATGATGATTCAAATGGTGGTGCATAGTTTTTCGGTGTTGCCTATAAACGGCCAGTGGTGGGCTGTTGATCATTACTGGGACATAGTAACGTGGGGCAGCTGGATGTTTACCACTGCACTGGTATTGGCTTTAGCCCCCCTTACGGCCATGCTCATTATTAATATTTCATTTGGTATTATGACCCGCGCAGCACCGCAATTAAACATTTTCTCAATAGGTTTTCCGTTTACATTAGTTGCCGGTTTAATGATTATTTGGGCTACCTTGGGTAATTTTGTAACCCAATTTGAATTTCAGTGGTTAAAAATGATTGAGCTAATGTGTAGCCTTGTTGGCTGTACGGTGTAGGAGGGGCAATGGCTGAAGATTCAGGACAAGAAAAAACAGAAGAACCCACCTCCAAAAAGCTCGAAGATGCTAAAAAGAAAGGTCAAATAGCACGCTCAAAAGAGCTAGGGACTATGTTTGTACTTATTTTTTCTGCAATTTCGTTGCTGTTGTATGGGCCCGAAATAGGCAAAGGCTTATACAATATTATGGGTAGGATGCTGTCTTTAAATCGCAGTGAAACCTACGACACCACTAAAATGTTTGCGGTGTGGAGTGAGGTGGCCAGTGCGCTGCTGTTTCCTATGGCGATGTTTGTTTTAATTATTGTTATTGCAGCATTTATAGGAAATACCTTACTCGGCGGCTTTAATTTTAGTTGGGAAGCTGCAGCACCTAAGCCCAGTAAAATGTCGCCAATGAAGGGCTTTAAGCGCATGTTTGGCCCACAAGCAGCGATAGAGCTTGTAAAATCTATATTAAAGTTTGCGCTGGTGGCTATTTTTGCGGTGTTTTTGATTCAAACTTTTTTTGATGAAATTTTGCATTTAAGTATTGAAAGCGCACCTAGTAATATAATTCATGCCCTTGAAATACTCTCGTGGATGTTTTTAGGGTTGTCGTGCACCTTGGTGATTATTGCCGCAATAGATGCGCCTTATCAAAGTTATAACCACAACAAACAACTTAAAATGACCATGCAGGAGATCAAAGACGAGTACAAAAACTCAGAGGGTGATCCGCAAATTAAAGCGCGAATAAGGCAAACACAAAGGCAAATGTCGCAGCGAAGGATGATGCAAGATGTCCCCGATGCCGACGTAATTGTAACCAATCCTACTCACTATTCTGTGGCGCTAAAATATGATACTGAGCGAGCAGGTGCACCGATTGTACTTGCCAAAGGGGTAGATGAACTGGCTATGCAAATTCGTAAGATAGCCAAAGGTAACGAAGTACCGATTGTAGAATCTCCTATGCTTACGCGGGCGCTTTATCATACCGCCGAAATAGGCCAACAGATCCCAGATCAGCTATTTACCGCTGTCGCACAAGTTTTAGCCTATGTATTTCAGCTTAAACGCTTTAAAAAAGGGCGTGGTAAACGACCTATTCCGCTTAAGTCTAAACTGCCTATTCCGGATGATTTTAAATACGATTAGGGTAAGCTAACCACACTTTGAAGAGGCGCCTTGCCTAAATACCAACACGGGGCTGCAAATTCAAACCATAAAGCCCATTCGCTCTTGTCTCTCACTTGCTTTAAATTTTGTATCAATACTCAATGAATCTATTGCTGGCTCTATACTTGGAATAGTTATTGCAATTTCAGGCTAGTGTCAATTTATTGAATTGTAGAGTTATGGATTTTAAAGCGGTATTACAACAACTTAACAAAGATAAAAAAGAGTATGCCAAAGGTGTTGGCACACCGCTATTAGTACTTGCAGCGCTGGGTATGGTTATTTTACCGCTGCCGCCATTTCTTCTTGATATATTATTTTCATTTAATATTGCCCTTGCCTTAGTTGTTTTACTGGTGACTGTTTACACCATGAAACCCCTCGAATTTGGCATGTTTCCCGCGGTACTGTTAATCGCTACAATTATGCGTTTAGCCCTAAATGTTGCCAGTACACGCGTGGTGCTCCTTGAGGGTCACAACGGGGGCGATGCGGCTGGTAAAGTAATTGAAGCGTTTGGCTCAGTGGTTATTGGCGGAAACTACGCGGTAGGTTTAGTGGTGTTTTTAATTCTGATCATCATAAACTTTGTAGTAATAACCAAAGGTGCTGGGCGTATTTCTGAAGTATCGGCTCGTTTCACGCTAGACGCTATGCCGGGTAAACAAATGGCGATAGATGCCGACTTAAACGCTGGTTTTATTAGTGCAGAGCAAGCACGTGAGCGCCGCAGTGAAGTAACCCGCGAAGCCGACTTTTACGGCTCTATGGATGGGGCGAGTAAGTTTGTAAAAGGCGATGCCATTGCCGGTATCGTGATATTAATTATTAATATTGTTGGCGGCTTATTTGTGGGCATGATCCAACACGATTTGAGCTTTAGCCGCGCAATGGAAGTATATACTTTACTTACCATTGGTGACGGCCTTGTGGCGCAGCTCCCTTCATTATTACTCTCTATTGGTACTGCTATTGTTGTTACTCGCCAAAACGAATCACATAACATGGGTGAGCAATTTAAAGCCCAATTAGGTAACGAAAAATCATTATTTATCGCCTCAGGTATTTTAATCATTATGGGGTTAGTTCCGGGTATGCCTCATATTGCTTTTTTAAGTTTAGGCGCACTCCTTGGCTACTTAGCTTACTTTACTCAGCAGCAAAAATTAAAAGCCGCTGCTCTAGCAGCCCAAGAGGCTGAAAGTGGTACCGTTGCCGGTACTGGTGTTGCAAATAAGCAAGAGCAAAAAGAGCTTGGATGGGACGATGTACAACAAATTGACGTTATTGGCTTAGAAGTTGGCTACAGGCTTATTCCGCTTGTTGATCAATCTCAAGGTGGTGAGCTGCTCAACCGAATTAAAGGGGTGCGTAAAAAGTTATCTCAGGAGCTTGGCTTTTTGGTACCGCCTGTACATATTCGCGATAACTTAGAGTTAGACCCTAATGCGTACCGTATTACCATGATGGGTGTTTCAAGTGGTGAAGGCGAACTCAAACATGGCGATGAACTGGCCATCAACCCTGGGCAAGTATTTGGCCCTATTAAAGGGGTTGAAACCAAAGACCCTGCATTTGGCTTAGATGCGGTATGGATAAAGCCTGATCAAAAAGACGAAGCACAGTCACTAGGTTACACCGTGGTTGACTCAGCCACTGTGGTAGCCACCCACATTAGCCAGTTATTAACTAACAGTGCCGCATTATTACTAGGGCATGAGGAGGTTCAAAACCTGCTTGATATGTTAGCTAAAAGCCATCCACGTTTAGTCGAAGGGTTAGTGCCAGAAGTACTACCACTGACAACCGTTGTAAAAGTACTGCAAAATTTATTAAACGAAGGTGTGGCTATTCGTGATATGCGCTCTATTGTTCAAACTCTTGTAGAGTACGGCCCACGTAGCCAAGATGCCGATGTTTTAACAGCTGCAGTGCGTATTTCGCTGCGCCGTTTAATAGTTCAAGACGCTGTGGGAATGTCATCAGAAATCCCTGTCATAACCTTGGCGCCTGAGTTGGAACAGATGTTGCATCAGTCATTACAAAATGCAGGCGACGAAGGTGCCGGAATAGAACCAAGCCTTGCTGAGCGACTTCAAACATCATTAAACGAAGCGCATCAGAATCAAGAAATGGCCGGAGAACCTTCAATATTGCTAACGTCAGGAATGTTACGCACTGTGTTATCTCGTTTTGTTAAGTACACCATACCGGGTTTAAGGGTGATGTCTTATCAAGAGGTACCAGATGAAAGACAGATCAAGATTGTCAGCTCAGTAGGCCAACAATAAAGATTTTAACAGGGGTTGAACCATGAAGATTAAACGTTTTTTTGCCAAAGATATGCGCACCGCACTGAAAGAAGTTAAAGATGAGCTAGGTGTTGATGCCGTTATTATGTCGAACAAAAAACTCGCTAATGGTGTAGAAATTGTTGCCGCAGTAGATTACGACAAAGCAGCCCCTAAAGCCGCAGCGCAACCACAGGCAGCGCCTGCTCCGCAAAGAGCCGTGCAACAGCCTACTCATAACTTTGTAAAGCCAGAGCCTAAGCGTGCGCAACCTGAGCCACAAGCAAAAGTAGCTGATAGCTTACAAGCTTTATTAGAGCGCCAGTCGCCACGCCCTCGCTCTCCTGAGCTAGCCTCTATGTTTTCGCAATCAGGTATTGATACGTCTGAGCATTACCAAGAGCCAGCACAGCCACGTACGACAAATATGTTTGCACGCGAAAATGAAGCGCCAAAACGCATGCAAACCCAAGCAGACAGCCTAGGCTTTGATGACTTAGATCAAGACTTTGACGATTTAGATGCGCCTGTGGCTCCGCGTAGTCAAGCTAATAACAACGAAAGCGCCCAAATGAGCGCGATGCGTGATGAAATGAACGCAATTCGCCAGTTATTAGAACACCAAGTATCGGGTTTAATGCAGCAAGATATGGCACGTCGCGACCCTACACGTGCATGCATGATTGACCGTTTAGTTGGCATGGGAATAGATAAAGACGTTGCAGAGCAAATGGCGTGTTTTATCCCAGATGACGTATCGCGTCAGCAAGGTTGGAAAGCATTATTGCAAATGGTTGAAGATCAAATGCAAACCACCAATAACGAAATTCTTCGCCAAGGGGGTGTGTATGCACTTGTTGGGCCTACTGGTGTAGGTAAAACAACCACAGTAGCTAAACTTGCCGCATTAGGCGCACAAAAGTATGGCGCCGACAAAGTTGCCCTAATCACCACTGATACATACAGAATTGGTGCGTATGAGCAGCTTGCAACGTATGGTCGTATTATTGGTTGTGGTGTTAAACAAGTAAAAGATGCCAATGAATTAGCTGAAGTTTTATATCATTTACGCAATAAGCGTCTAGTATTAATTGATACAGCGGGTATGAGCCAACGTGATTTACGCCTTACAGAGCAATTAAATACGTTAATGCGCAACCAGCGAGTAGATATACGTAGTTATTTAGTATTAAGTGCCACAGCACAAATAAATGTACTGCAAGAAACCGTAAGACATTTTAAAAAGGTTCAGCTAAGCGGTTGTATTTTCACTAAGTTAGATGAATCATTAAGTTTAGGTGAGATTATTAGTATAGCGATTCAAAATCGTCTTCCAATAGGGTATCTTACTAATGGTCAGCGTGTACCAGAAGATATTCGCGTTGCAAATGCTGAAAAACTAGTAAAAAAAGCTGAGCAATTGTATTTAAAAAGAGCAAAAGCACAACATTCAAGGCACCAAGCAGTGGCGCCAAGCACAGTAGGGATGTATGATTAACACAGTATTAGATCAAGCAAGCGGCCTGCGCAAAATGAGTCAAAACAACAACAACGGCGTAAAAGTTATCGCTGTCACTGGCGGTAAAGGAGGGGTGGGTAAAACCAACGTCTCTTTAAATACTGCTATTGCTTTAGGGCAGCAGGGTAATCGTGTATTAGTATTAGATGCCGATTTAGGCCTAGCTAATTGTGATGTAATGCTAGGACTACGTGTTGAAAAAAACTTATCTCATGTCCTTTCAGGCGAGTGCGAACTTGACGAGATTTTAGTTGAAGGCCCAGGCGGTATTAAAATCGTGCCTGCTACATCAGGCTCGCAAAGTATGGTGGAGCTAACCCCATCTGAGCATGCTGGGTTAATTCGTGCCTTTAGTGAGCTTAATACCGAATTTGATATTTTAATTGTAGATACCGCCGCTGGTATTTCTGACATGGTGCTGAGTTTTTCTCGTGCAGCGCAAGATGTCATGGTGGTAGTGTGTGACGAGCCGACCTCTATTACTGATGCCTACGCGCTTATTAAAGTACTTAGCCGCGAACATGGCGTTTATAAATTTAAAATTGTTGCAAACATGGTGCGGAGTATGCGCGAGGGCCAAGAGCTTTTTGCAAAGCTCTCTAAAGTAACAGACCGCTTTTTAGATGTGTCTATGGAGCTTGTTGCGACTATTCCATATGATGAAAATATGCGTAAATCTACGCGTAAACAAAAAGTAATTGTCGATCTTTTCCCTAATTCACCAGCAGCAGTCGCGTTTAAAACATTAGCGACAAAAGCAGTAAAATGGCCTATACCTAATCAACCTTCAGGACATTTAGAGTTTTTCATTGAGAAGCTAGTAAACGGCTGATTATGACAACATCGGTGAAAAGAGCTATGGGATATCAATCAACACAAAATTTAAATGTGATTGTTGAAAAGCACGCGTCGCTTGTCAAAAAAGTGGCGTGCCATTTAATAGCTCGTCTTCCTCCTAGCGTTCAGCTTGATGACTTAATTCAATCGGGAATGATTGGCCTTATCGAGGCCTCAAAAAACTTTGACGCCAGTAAAGGGGCAAGCTTTGAAACGTTTGCTGGTATTCGTATTCGCGGCGCTATGCTTGATGAAATGCGCAGAGGGGATTGGGCACCACGTTCGGTGCACCGTAAAAGCCGATTAGTAGCCGAAACTATCACAGAATTAGAAAATAGCTTAAATAGAGAACCAAAAGATACTGAAGTAGCTGAAAAACTTGATATTTCGCTAGAAGAATACCATCATATTTTAAATGATGTTAATTCCAGTAAAGTGCTTGGTATAGAAGACCTAGGGGTAGATGAAGATGTTATTAGCCCTGCAGGTCAAGATTTAGCGCTAGACAAACCATTTAATAATGTTAAAAATGAACGGTTTAATAATTCATTGTTAGAGGCAATAAAGTCTTTACCAGAGCGAGATGCAATGGTGCTTTCTTTGTATTACAACGATGAAATGAATTTAAAAGAAATTGGGCATATACTCGATGTAAGTGAATCGCGTGTAAGTCAGATACATGGTCAGGCGATGATTAAGCTCAAAGCAAAAATCAATGACTGGATAAACTAGTAGTAAGTAAATTATAGGTTAAGACCTCACCGGAGGATGTTTTGGATAAAAACATGAAAATTCTTGTTGTTGATGATTTCTCTACAATGAGACGTATTATAAAAAATCTGTTGCGTGACCTAGGGTTCACGAATGTTCAAGAAGCTGACGATGGTTCTACAGCATTACCTATGTTGCAAAATCAGGTTTTTGACTTTGTTGTAACCGATTGGAACATGCCAGGCATGCAGGGTATTGACTTGCTAAGAGCCATTAGAGCTGACGAAAAATTAAAACATATTCCGGTTTTAATGGTGACGGCAGAAGCTAAAAAAGAACAAATAATAGCGGCAGCGCAAGCAGGTGTTAATGGCTATATTGTTAAGCCATTTACTGCTGGTACTTTGAAAACTAAATTAGAAAAAGTGTTTGAACGCTTAGGTTAATGAGAGGAGAGGCTTATGTCAGCACCAGCTGCGCCTCAAATTACTTTAGAACAAGCTCGTCAGCTCGTCGTTTTTTTAGAAAACGGTGAGCAAGATAAAGCTGATCAATTAATTTTAGATACTGCCTCTCAAGAGCAATCGCAGCTTTTTGCTGAAGTAGGTAAGTTAACACGCCAATTACACGAAGCCCTTAAAAGCTTTGAACTTGATACGCGTTTAACCGATTTAACCACTGATGCAATTCCGGATGCGAAAAAGCGCTTAAACTATGTCATGGAAATGACAGAAAATGCAGCTAATAAGACAATGGATGCGGTCGAAGCAAGCCTCCCTATTGCGCAGCAGCTAGCAGATGAAATTGCACATATTAAGCCTACTTGGGATAGGCTTATGAACCGCGAAATAGAGCTGGGCGAGTTTAAAACCTTATGCCACAGCATCGACAAGTTTATGAACAGCTCTCATCATAAAACCGATGAGTTGCAAACTTTAATGACTAATGTATTAATGGCGCAGGATTTTCAAGATTTAACCGGCCAGGTTATCCGCCGTGTAATTGAATTAGTCAGAGAAGTAGAAGAAAGTTTAATCCACCTTTTAACAGCATTTGCTGCACAAGATGACAGCATTGCTGAAAGTAAAGAACAACAAGAAACAGAAGAACTGGTTGCCGCACAAACATTAGCAGGTCCTGAAGGCCCTATTATTGATAAAGAGTCGCGAAATGATGTTGTATCTGACCAAGACGAGGTCGATGACCTATTATCAAGTTTGGGCTTCTAAGAGGAGAGTAACTGCATGAGCTTTGAAGTCGATGAAGATATTTTACAAGACTTTCTTGTAGAGGCTGGAGAAATCCTAGAGCTTTTATCTGAACAGTTAGTTGAGCTAGAAAATAACCCAGAAGATACTGAGTTACTAAATGCTATTTTTAGGGGCTTTCATACCGTAAAAGGGGGAGCAGGCTTTTTAGCTATGACTGAGCTTGTTGATGCCTGTCATGGTGCTGAAAACGTATTTGATCTCTTACGCCAAGGGGTTAGAACTGTTAATTCAGAATTAATGGATGTGATTTTACAAGCACTAGATACCATTAATGAAATGTTTGCCACTATTCAAAACCGCGAACAACCAGACCCAGCAGACCCTCAATTATTAGAAACCCTTCATAAACTTGGCCAACCGCCTACGGATGATGAGCTTACTGAAACAGCCCCCGACGTTGTTGAACAAGAACCCGCAGCTCCCGTTAGCGCAACAGATGATGAAGACCCATTTGCATTTGATGAACTATTTGATGTGGCAGGTTCAAGCCCTTCAGCAGATAGCACGCAAATTGATGAAATTACAGAAGATGAATTTGAAAGCTTACTCGATGAGCTACACGGCAAAGGCCAAAGCCCGGTGTCGCAACCAAGTGCAAGTGCAGAGCCAGATTCAAGTTCAGATATTACCGATGATGAATTTGACAGTTTATTAGATGAATTACACGGTGTAGGTAGTTTTGGTCCTGTTGCAGGAGATACTTCAAGCAGTGAGCCAGAAGTAAAACACACAGCACCACCAGCGGCTGTTGCAAATGATAGCGGTGATGATGAAATCAGCGATGATGAATTTGAAGCACTGCTTGATGAACTGCATGGTAAAGGCGCCGCACCAGAATCAAAAGAAGCTGACACACCTGCACCGCAGCCACCTAAGGCTGCACCTGTAGCACAAACGCCAGCAAAACCTACGCCAGAAAAGCCTACGCCAGCACCTGCAGCAAAACAAGCTCCGGCGGCTAAAGCCGCTGCGCCTACACCTAAAGTGGCTGAAAAACCAGCGAGTAGCGCTGCATCTAAAAAAGCTACGCCTCCACCTGCTGAAACCACAGTACGTGTTGATACAAAGCGTTTAGACCAAATAATGAATATGGTTGGCGAGTTGGTATTAGTACGAAATAGGTTGGTTAGTTTAGCGACCAATACAGACAGTGAAGCGATGGGTAAGGCGATATCAAATCTTGATGTGGTCACTGCTGATATTCAAGGTGCAGTAATGCAAACGCGAATGCAGCCTATCAAAAAAGTGTTTGGCCGATTCCCTCGCGTAGTACGTGACTTAGCCCGTAGCTTAAATAAAGAAATTGATTTACAGCTTGTAGGTGAAGAAACCGATTTAGATAAAAACTTAGTTGAGGCACTGGCCGATCCGTTGGTGCATTTAGTACGAAACTCAGTTGACCACGGAATTGAAATGCCAGCAGCGCGTGAAGCTGCGGGTAAGCCTAGAACCGGTAACGTTACATTATCGGCTTCGCAAGAAGGCGATCATATTTTGTTAACCATTAAAGATGATGGTGCAGGTATGGATGCGGAAAAACTGAAAAAAATAGCGATCAGTAAAGGCGTTATTGACCATGATCAGGCAAGTCGTTTATCAGATACAGAAGCGTATAACTTAATATTTGCACCAGGCTTTTCGACCAAAGAAGAGATATCTGATATTTCTGGCCGTGGCGTAGGCATGGATGTAGTAAAAACTAAAATTACGCAGCTTAATGGCTCTGTGAGTATACAGTCAGAGTTGGGCGTAGGGACTGTTTTAGAAATAAAAGTACCATTAACACTGGCTATTTTACCTACGCTGATGGTTATTGTTGGTGAGCAAACGTTTGCGTTACCACTTGCTGGTGTGAGTGAAATATTCCACTTAGATTTAACCAAAACCAATGTTGTAGATGGTCAGCTTACAATTATTGTTCGTAAAAAAGCGATACCGCTATTTTACTTAGAGCATTGGCTAGTTAAAGGTGCTGATTGTTCTCAGCGAAAAGCGCAAGGTCATGTGGTAATTGTACAAATAGGTACTCAGCAAGTTGGCTTTGTGGTTGATTCATTAATTGGCCAAGAAGAAGTTGTTATTAAGCCTCTTGATGCGTTATTACAAGGTACGCCTGGAATGGCTGGTGCAACAATTACATCTGACGGTGGTATTGCGCTGATTCTGGATGTACCTAATATGCTTAAGCATTACGCAGGATAAAATGTAGGCATACCTGTGTATGCCTACACATAAATTTAATAAGAGAGCGCAATGGCCGTAAAAGTTTTAGTTGTTGACGATTCCAGTTTTTTTCGCCGTCGAGTAAGCGAAATCCTTGAACAAGACAGCGGTATCGAAGTAATAGGTTTTGCTGTTAACGGTAGAGAAGCCGTAGAAAAAACAGCGCAGTTACGTCCAGATATGATCACCATGGATGTAGAAATGCCTGTGCTTGATGGTATTAGTGCAGTAAAAGAAATTATGGCGAGTAACCCAACGCCAATACTTATGTTTTCTTCATTAACTCGCGACGGTGCAACCGCAACTTTAGATGCACTTGATGCCGGAGCTATGGACTTTTTACCGAAAAAGTTTGAAGACATTGCACGAAATAACGAAGATGCAATCAAGTTATTGCAAGCTAAAGTGAAGGAAATTGGTCGCAGGCGTGCACCGCGCCCTGTTAGGCCATTAACATCAAGTAAGACTACTGCTGCACCTGCAAGCAAACTTGCCACAACAAGCTCATCGCTTAAACAACCTGATAGAAGCTTTCAACGTGCTGCCCCAGTGCAGACAGCAACTACACCCAGTATGCCCACACGTTCCAGCGGTAAACACTATCAAATAGTGGCTATTGGCACTTCAACTGGCGGGCCAGTTGCTTTACAAACCATATTAACCCAATTACCTGCTCACTTTGCACACCCTATTTTGTTAATTCAGCATATGCCGGCAGCATTTACGCCTGCGTTTGCGGCACGTTTAAATAGCCTTTGCAAAATACGCGTTAAAGAAGCGCAACAAGGTGACAGGCTAGAAGCCGGCACAGCCTACTTAGCACCTGGTGGACAGCAAATGATGGTAGAGGGGCGAAGTGGTAACAAAACGTTGCGTGTATTTGAAGATAATAGTGAACGAATAAGCTACAAACCAAGCGTTGATGTGACTTTTGCAAGTGTTGCTAAAAGCTACCAAGGAGACGTACTTGCTATTGTTTTAACCGGCATGGGCGCTGATGGACGTGATGGCGCGCGAATGCTTAAGCAATCTGGCGCAACAATTTGGGCGCAAGATGAAAAAAGCTGTGTGGTATACGGTATGCCTCAAGCTATTGCCAACGCTGGGCTTGCCTCTGAGCATTTAGCGTTAAACGACGTAGCAGCAAGAATAAAAAGAGAGACTGGTTGTGGATAAGCTCTCTGTTTTAGGGTTAATCATTGCGCTGGGCGCTATAGCGATTGGTTACTCTTTAGAGGGTGGCGTTGTCACGGCGTTATTTAATGGCCCTGCACTTATTATTGTACTTGGCGGCACCTTAGGGGCTGTTATGTTGCAAACGGCCACAAGCACCTTTAAAAAAACGCTAAGCATGAGCCATTGGGTGTTTTTTTCACCCCAGTACAATATTGAGCAAGCCATAGAGCAAATTAAAACGTGGTCGCATAAAGCTCGCCAGGAAGGGTACTTAGCGCTTGAAAAAGAGGCACTTAGTCACCCAGATCCTTATGCAGCAAAAGGGCTTAGTTTACTAGTAGATGGGTGTTCGGAGCAAAAGCTACGCGACACCTTAGAAATAGATTTAATGCTTGAACGAGACCGCTTACTTGAAGCAAGTAGAGTGTACGAAGCTATGGGCGGATATAGCCCAACTATAGGTATTTTAGGGGCTGTACTTGGCCTTATTCAAGCAATGTCATTTATTACCGACCCTCAAAAGCTAGGTGCAGGGGTCGCCACCGCATTTATTGCAACAATATATGGGGTGGGTTTAGCTAACTTATTATTTTTACCTATGGCCAATAAGCTTAAGCAGCGAGTAGAGCAAAAAATGCTTTACCATGAAATGATGGCCGAAGGGGTGATTGCTATAAGCCTTGGCGAAAGTCCTATTAACATAGAATTAAAGCTTGAAGCTTATCGCACAGAGCGCCCCAATGTCGGGGTAGAGTAACTTTTATGTTACGCCGGCGCTTACGTCAATCAGCTGAAAAAAATCAACATACAGAGCGTTGGTTAGTCTCTTATGCTGATTACATGACCATTATGTTTGCCTTTTTTGTGGTTATGTATGCCATTGCCATAAATAAAGAAGAAAGTTTTCAAATCCTCTCAGACTCCCTAGAACAGGTTTTTGACAAATCAGCAAGGCAGCAATCGCAACAAGGTGAAGGCGTGACAGGCGAAGGGCTACTTACTGACCGTGTTACCCCAGAGCAAGAGTTATTGTACGGTGAGAGCATTCAAAAACAGGAGTCTGGCCCAGAGCTGTTAGATGGACATAGTGATACCAGCAATATAAAACAAAAACATTTAGGTAAACCACTCGATAGTTTGTTAACTAAATTACATTCAGCACTTATTGATGAAATTCGTGATGGAGAAGCAAGTTTAGAGCTCAACCAAGATTGGCTTATTATTGAGCTAAGTTCAGGAATGCTGTTCTCAAGTGGTAGCTCTGTGGCCCACGCGCGAGCTAAGCAAGTCGTAAAAATTGTAAAAGATATTATTGCCCCAGTAGATAACTACATAAGGGTAAGAGGTTACACAGATAACGAAAGTATTCGCAATGAAATGTTTCGCTCTAACTGGGAGTTGTCAGTTGCACGGGCGACCTCTATTTTAGTTGAATTAGAAACGTTAGGAATTAACCCAGCGCGAATGGCAATCGAGGGGTATGGGCAATACTCACCTTTTGCCGATAACGACACCGCAGCGGGTCGAGCAGAGAATCGTAAAGTTGTTATTGCGCTTTCTAAGTATGGCTTAGTACAACAAACCACCGAAAATGAAGCTGAGCCTGACGAGCAAGTGCAACAAGCTGCGCCTGAGCCAGAGGTGGAACTTCCCTCTGATGATAACTCTATTAAAATAATTCGTTTACCTCATGGTGGCATCAGAATCACCACGCGCAATGAACAGTAATTAGGACTTAATGTGAAGATTTGGACAGTAGCAAATCAAAAGGGCGGTGTAGGTAAAACCACAACGGCTGTCAGTCTTGCTGGTATTTTGGCCTTGCAAGGTAAACGCGTATTACTCATTGATACCGACCCTCACGCCTCACTAACGTACTATTTTGGTATTGATTCTGAAGATTTAGAAGTCAGTGTGTACGATATTTTTGCCCGCGGCACCTCAATGCAAAGTGAAGAAATACTTCAAGCATTGTGCCCCTCTACCATGGAAAACCTAGATATATTGCCCGCGACGATGGCTATAGCAACCCTCGATAGAAGTATGGGCAATAAAACGGGGATGGGCTTAATTTTAAAAAAAACACTTGCAAAAATTAGTGAACATTACGATTATGCGCTGCTTGATTGCCCGCCCGTTTTAGGTGTTTTAATGGTGAACGCATTAGCCGCCAGCGAACGTATTTTAGTGCCTGTGCAAACTGAGTTTTTGGCGCTCAAAGGGCTTGATAGAATGATGCGCACTATGGAATTAATGCAAAGCTCTCAAGCGAAACAATACCAATATACTATAATCCCTACTATGTATGATAAGCGCACAAAAGCGTCGCTTGAAGCCTACAAAACGTTGCAAAATACATATAAAGATAAAGTATGGCCAGGGGTGATCCCCGTTGATACAAAGTTTAGAGATGCAAGCCTTGCACAAAAGGTACCCATAGAGTTTTGCCCACGTTCGCGTGGGGTTTACGCTTATAAAGCGTTATTAGATTATTTAATTGGACAAGGTTAATGAATGAGTAAGCAATTATTTGCTAATGAAAAAGTAATGACTCAATACTTAGGGGCGCTATTATGCGAAGACGAACCTGAGGAAAACCTTGAGCCTGTAGCAAAGCTACTTGAGCAAGTACCTAGTACCTTACAAAACGACGAAGTACTTTTAAAGCCCAAAGCGCAATTAAAAGTAACCGAGCAGCTTTATTCTGAGCAAGTAAAAGAGAGTAATAGCGAGGCTGACGCCACTATTTCGCCACCTGCACCTATTGAGCCTGAGCCAATAGAGACACCTGAGGTGCAAACCCAGTTAAGTACAGAACCTGCCCCTTTATTACATAGCCAAGAAGATTACTTTGAAGGTGAATTTCAGGCTCTGTTTTTTGAAGTGGCTGGTTTAACATTGGCTGTTCCTTTAAAAGCGCTTGGAGGAATTCATCAATTAGGTGAAGTAAATCATTTATTTGGTAAGCCAAAGTGGTTTAAAGGCGTTATGCTTAATAGAGATGAAAAGCTAAACGTAGTTGATACTGCACGTTGGGTAATGCCTGAAAAGTACGATGAAAAGTTAGAGGCCTCTCTTAATTATCAGTATTTAATAACCCTAGGCGATAGCAACTGGGGTTTATTGGCCGAAAAGTTAATAAATAACATTACATTGAGTAAAGAAGATGTAAAATGGCGAAAAAACAGTGGCAAACGTCCTTGGCTTGCCGGTGTTATTAAAGAAAAAATGTGTGCTTTAATAGATGTAGATAATTTAAATGCACTATTAGAAAAAGGCTTAGATAGCCGTCAGTAGTAACGACCATTACGGGGTAACAGCATGAGCGAAGATAGACTATTATCAGCGAATAAAAACGCAGATAACAACGATGAAATTTTACAGTGGGTAACGTTTAAGCTTGAAGAAGAAACGTATGGCGTAAACGTAATGCAGGTGCAAGAAATTTTACGTTATACCGAAATTGCCCCAGTACCTGGTGCACCTTCATACGTTATTGGCATTATAAATTTACGTGGTAACGTAGTCACTGTTATTGATACTCGTGCACGCTTTGGTTTGCCTGCTGCGGATGCAACTGATAACTCTCGCATTTTAATTATTGAAGCAGAAGAGCAAGTAATTGGTATTTTAGCTGATAGTGTTTCTGAAGTTGTGTACTTACGCAGCTCTGAAATAGACAGCGCGCCAAATGTTGGTACCGAAGAAAGCGCTAAGTTTATCCAAGGTGTATGTAACCGCGATAACGAATTACTTATTTTAGTCGATTTAAATAAATTACTTAGCGATGACGAATGGGATGAGTTAAGCGATATTTAAGCTTTACCACTAAAATTATGTTGTTACTCAGTATCGCAATAGCAGCGCTAGGGATAGGTTTAATATCGCTGGCGCTAATTGTTGCATTAAAAAATAAACAGTCGGCGGAGCTTAATGCGGTATCACAGCAATTAAAAGATACCTCAGAGCAAACACATATATTACGCAGTGAAGTGTCTGAGCTCAGAACAGGGCTTTTAAGTATTGGTAAGCGCGTACTTGAAGTTGAGCAACAAAATCAAGAGTTGATGCAACAACAAGCTGCCCAAAAATATGATGACCCAGACGCAAAAATATATTCTCGTGCTGTTAAAATGGTTGAGCTTGGCGCAGATTTAGATGAGGTGATACGCGAGTGCGAGCTTCCTAGGGCTGAGGCTGAACTATTATTTTCGTTACATAAACAAAAAGACGCCTAGCGTCTTTTTTGCTTTTAACTACACGTAATACCAATGTGCAGTAATACTTAATAAAGGGGGAGATATAATTCATCCACCTAGTTATGCCTTTACATTTAGCTTACCTTGAAAGTCTTGCCAGCCAGGTGGGAACTGCCCACGAAGCACGTACGAAAAAGCAATCAATTCAGCAATAACATAATAAAGCTCTTTAGGTATTTCCTCTCCCAATTCTAAGTGTGAGAGTGTTTTAGCAAGTGCTTCATCTTGGTGGATCATAATGCCTTTTTGTTTCGCTGCTGCGATTATTTCATCGGCCAACTCGCCAAACCCTTTTACACTTACTGCTGGGGTACTTCCTGCTTCATACAACAGGCCAATCGCGGATTTATTATTTGCTGCTAAATTAGAGGTGTCAGTCATGTTAAACCTTAATATTTATAATGGCATGCGATTGATAAAACGCTTGATGACTAGCATCTCCGCGTTTTAAGTTTAGCTCGCCAACTTGCAAGCCATGCTGAGCTAATTTAGCCCTGAGGCTATCTAAGTGAGGGTGTGCAATTGCACTTACTTCTTGGCTAGAGGCAAGCAGCTGGCAATCGAGCGCTTTGTCCATAAGCTCAGCCACTATTTGTAATTGCCCTTGCTGTGCATAATCAAAATTTAATCTAACAAACCACACGTTTTTTTCGGTTTTATCTACACTGGCTTTTTTATATTGTCCTAAGGTTATCTCTGTTTGTCCCGCTTCAGGCGGAAGTTTCATTGGAAATAAAAACTGTGCTAGCGGGTTTGTGTCGCTTTGTTGGTTTGGCGTAGTTACTTGTACTTGGCTAAGGGTATTTTTAACTTGTAGCAGCTCTGGGGCAAGCTCTTGTATTTGTGTTTGTTGAAGTTGCTCTAATAGTTTATCCGCGCCATTACCTACTTTAAAAGTAGGTAAAAGCACATTAAGTAGGGCATCAACTCCTGTGTGGTTATTAAAGGTTAGCGAAGTACTTGGTTGGCTTATTATTGGCGCCGCTAAAATAGTAACTGCAAGTTGCTCAAGCCCTTTTGTAAAGCTACTTTGTAGTGTGTCGTTTGGCGTAGTAAGCGGTTGTAAGGTACTTAAAAGCTCTCGCTGTATGGTGGCTGGGTGCACATTAGTACTGGAGACCATTCTATTAAAAGCTTGATTCACTAAACGCGTTAGATCAGGTGTATTTTGTGTCGCTTTACTTGCTATGTAAGTAATTTGGCTACTCAACAATGTTTTAGGGTTGGAAGCGCTATTTTGGCGCTCACTCTCTGTTGGCAAATTTAAAAGCGAGGTTAAAAGTTTAGCCTCTGTTGGTTGTAACTGCTGACTTACAGCTGTGTTCAAAAGCAAGTGAGACAAACTGGGTTGATTGGGAGTATTTACCTGTGAAGTTGTGGTATTTAGTGTTTTTAAACTCAGCAGCGCAGAAGCGTTGCCTTGCGTACGTACATTTGTTGGTTGGGCGCTCACTGCTTGGGGCTGAGCTTTATTGTTTGCTGATTGCCATAACGTCACACTCGCCTTTAATTGCTGGGTTATTTGCACTAAAGGAGGCAGCTGCGCAAAGTGTTTAGCTAAAGGGCTGTTAGGGGTAAAAGAATGATTAGCCACTTCTGCGGTTATATTTAGCTTGCTTAAATTAGGGTTTGTTAGTGTGTTTATTGGTGTAGGCGTTTTATTTACATCAAGCTTAGCTTGTTGAGCCTGCAAAGGTGACGTTTTACTCGCAAAGGGTTTGTTTTCAAAGTATTTAACGGCATCGTTAATTCGCGTTTTTATATCACTAAAGCTACTTTGTAACCACGACTTTATAGGGCTTTGTGCACTTAACTGCGGGCTTGTTTTATCAGCGGGGGGTCTGGCTGCATTTTGCTGCTGTGATAAAACCAAGTCGGTAAAGGGTTTACTAAATGAGTTATTAAGTGCGACCTGCATTTTAGGTAAGTTAGTTTTAATGAGCAGCTTATCTGCTTGATTAGTAATATTTACTGCCACGGGCTTGCTAGGCAATTCACTAAGCTGTTTATTGGTTATCGGGGTTGTGAACGAGCCGCTATGCTGAGGGTGCGAAATAATAGCTAATTTAGGCGTTGCTTGTAGTTGCGCGCTGGGCAGTAAGTTAGTTAATAGCTGCGAAATTTTATGCTGGCTGAGAGTTTGAGTATGAACAGTGTCAGCAAAGCGGTTAATAACATTTATTTGTGCGCCTTTATTGGTTGTATTAATAAGTACCTGTAATGGCTGCTCGGTATTTAACAGCTGTGCGGTTTCTTTGTTAATTGCAATACTGGCATTAAGGCTAGGTATCATAAGCTGCGGTGACGGCGAAAGCTGTACATTGACTGGCAAGGGTTTACTTTGTATTTCACTACCGGTACTAACATAATTTAAAAAACGCTGCAGTTGTGATGCGTTGCTAAGTGTAATATTAGTATTGTTGGGAGTAATATTTAGCTGCTTTCCATCAGCGCTGAGTTGTATGTTAGCACTTGCTATTTTGTCTGTATTTTGAGGGGCATGCGTTATGCCTAAGCGTAGAGTTTGCCAGTGTTTATCAATTAAAACATCGAGTGTAATTGAGCCTTTTGAAAACTGAATATTTTTAGCCGCAAGTACCTGCTCTGGTAATTGTACTAATTCGTCCGAAGTGCTCGGGGCGCTTTGGTTATTAACCAATGAATTAGATAATGTGATTTGCGTTGGATTATTCATTATTTTAAATCAAGTTTTCGCTAATTTTCGTGAATCGATTTTAAAGCAATATTCGTATTACCCTATCATTATGGTAGACTAACGCCTAATTTTTGGCATAGAGAAACGTCATCTTGTTACACATTAAGTCCGTCACCTGCATCAAGCAAGAACGTTGTTTGTTTGCGGATCTTAATTTTAGCCTAAATAGCGGTCAAATCATGCAATTAGCAGGTCCTAACGGGGCAGGCAAAACATCATTATTGCGTATTGTCGCAGGCTTTAGTGTGCCTGATGAAGGCGCTATTTTTTATAACCAGCAAGCTATTACCAAGCATTATGAAGAGTACGCCACTGACCTGCTATTTATAGGCCATAAAACCGGTGTCAATGTGCAGCTCAGCGCATTGGAAAACGTACGCCATTGGTTACACATTAACGGCTATACAAATGAGCCCGACTTATATCCAATTTTAGCTAAGCTTGGCTTAGTGGGCCTTGAAGATGTGCCGGTAAGAATGCTCTCTGCAGGGCAGCAGCGTCGTGTCGCTTTAGTGCGATTATGGTTAAGCGATGCAAAACTATGGGTGCTTGATGAACCCTTTACTGCACTTGATAAAAATGGCGTTGCATTTTTACAACAACGTTTTTCTGAGCATTTAAAAAGTGGTGGCGCTATTTTACTAACAACCCATCAAGATTTAACAACACAGTTTGAAAACCTACAAACGGTGACCTTGGAGTATCGTTACTGATGACTCGTCAACATTCATATTGGCTGCTGTTTAGTGCGGTATTTAGTAAAGATGTAAAGCTTGCGTTTCGCCAGCGTGCTGAAATTATCAATCCTATCTTGTTTTTTCTCATTGTTATTTCTTTATTTCCGTTAGCAATTGGCCCAGAGCCCGGTCTATTAAACAGAATGGCGCCAGGTATTATTTGGGTAGCTGCTTTGCTCTCTACCATGCTTGGACTCGATAAATTATTCAGAGACGACTATAACGATGGCTCGTTAGAGCAGTTAATTGCTTCATCGTACCCGCTATCACTCACCGTGTTGGCTAAAGTCGCGGCGCATTGGGTTGTTACCGGTTTACCATTAGTATTAATGACACCGTTATTTGCTTTATTGCTTAATTTAGAGAGCTCTGCGCTGTTAGCGACCGTATTAACATTATTATTAGGCACGCCATTATTAAGCTTTATTGGTGCAATTGGGGCTGGCCTTACTGTGGGATTACAAAAAGGCGGCATTTTAATGAGCCTATTAGTGTTGCCTTTGTATATTCCTGTTTTAATTTTTGCAACGTCAGCCATTGATACCAGTACTATGTCGCTGGATTATAGCGGGCAGCTTGCCATTCTTGGGGCCATGTTAGTAGTTGCTATTATGTGCGCACCCATCGCCATATCGTCAGCATTAAAAGTGAGTGTAAGTTAATATGTGGAAGTGGTTACATCCCTACGCAAAAGCAGAGCGCGCATATCAATTATGTAATACGTTACTGCCTTATTTTGCCGTTGTTACGGTTATAAGTATGCTTGTTGGTTGGATTTGGGGCTTAGGTTTTGCACCAGCTGATTATCAACAAAAAGACAGCTACCGTATTATTTTCATTCATGTTCCATCGGCTATTTTGTCTATGGGCGCATACTCTTCTATGGCTATAGCAGCTATTGTCGCTTTAGTGTGGCAATTACGTAACGCTGAACTTGCTGTAATTGCTATTGCCCCGGTGGGAGCTTGTGTTACAGCTATTGCCTTAATTACCGGCGCTGCATGGGGTAAACCTATGTGGGGTGCTTGGTGGGTATGGGATGCACGTTTAACCTCTGAACTTATTTTATTGTTTTTATACTTAGGCGTGCTGTCGCTTTACCATGCCTTTGAAGATAAAAAATCAGCAGGGCGCGCAGCGTCTATTTTAGCCATTGTAGGGGTAATTAATTTACCTGTTATTCACTACTCCGTAGAGTGGTGGAACACCCTGCACCAAGGCGCAACAATCACAAAGCTTGATACAAAAGCCATTGACCCAAGTATGTTTTGGCCGCTTATGGTAAATATTTTAGCATTTGCAGCGTTTGTGGGCACTGTAACGTTAATTCGCCTTAAAAATGAAATATTACAACGTGAAAAGCATCGACCTTGGGTTCGAGCCTTGTTAAGTAAGGGGTAAATTATGCAGTTTGACTCTTTTTCTGATTTTATTGCAATGGGAGGCTACGGGTTTTACGTGTGGCTTTCATTTGGTACATGCGCCTTAATTTTGTTGGGCATTTTATTTAGCTCTTTACGTGATACAAAACGTATTATGGCCTCAGTAGAGCAGCAAGTTGCGCGCGAAGCGCGAATTAAAAAAGCGAAGCAGGAACAAATCTCATGAACCCAAGACGTAAAAAACGCCTATTGGTAATTATTGCCGTACTGTTTGGTATTGGTGCCTCTGTAGGCCTAGTGCTTTATGCGCTACAAGAAAACATAAACTTATTTTATACACCAAGCGAGCTAATAGACGGCAAAGGCCCAGATAAAGAAAAACCGCAAATAGGGCAAAAGTTGCGTATTGGCGGTATGGTTGTGCCGGGTTCTGTCATTCGTAATGAACAAAGTTTACAAGTCAGCTTTAAATTGATTGATACCGGGCCATTGGTAACAATTAAATACCAAGGCATTTTGCCTGACTTATTTCGCGAAGGCCAAGGTATTGTAGCGCAAGGTGTGCTTGTAGAACCAAACGTGATTGAAGCTTTTGAAGTACTGGCTAAGCATGATGAAGAATACATGCCAGCAGAAGTAGCAGAAGCCGTAAAAGGAATTAAACACGAAAAACCAAAATACAACCTAGATAGCGGTAGCTAATATGATCCCAGAACTTGGTTATTTTTCTTTAACGCTTGCCATGGTGCTAAGCGTTTTACTGTGTATTTTTCCGCTGTGGGGCGCGCATACCGGTAATCTTCGTTTAATGCGTGCGGCCCCGTCTTTAGCCGTTGGGCAGTTTGCTTTTGTACTTATCTCGTTTGCTGCGCTTATCTATGCCAGCTTAACTGATGACTTTACGGTATCTTATGTGGCGTACCATTCAAGTAGTACGTTGCCTTGGTATTATAAAATTACCTCTACGTGGGGTGGGCACGAAGGCGCTATTTTACTGTGGCTTGTAATGCAAGCAGGGTGGACCGCCGTGGTTGCTATGCGTTCTAAATCGCTACCTTGGGTGTTGCGTGCACGTGTTTTAGGTGTGCTTGGCTTTTTAGGTGTCGGTTTTATGATGTACACACTACTGCTTTCAAGCCCGTTTGAACGCTTACTGCCGTATTTCCCTGTTGAAGGGCGTGATTTAAATCCGCTACTACAAGACCCAGGTATGATCATTCATCCGCCATTACTGTATATGGGATATGTAGGGTTATCGGTTGCGTTTTCATTTGCTATTGCAGCACTTTTAACAGGTAAACTTGATAACACCTGGGCTAAATGGTCTCGCCCATGGACGATGACTGCTTGGGGCTTTTTAAGTTTAGGAATAACCATAGGCAGCTGGTGGGCTTACTCTGAGCTTGGCTGGGGTGGCTGGTGGTTTTGGGATCCGGTAGAAAACGCATCGCTTATGCCCTGGCTAGTCGCTACGGCTTTATTGCACTCTTTGAGCGTGACAGAAAAGCGCGGTGTATTTAAATCGTGGACTGTGCTGCTTGCCATCGCTGCATTTTCTCTAAGCTTATTAGGCACCTTTATTGTTCGCTCAGGCATTATTGTATCGGTGCATGCATTTGCCACTGACCCCGATAGAGGTTTATTTATTCTAGCCTTTTTAGGCATTGTTGTTGGCGGCGGTTTATCGTTGTATGCGCTGCGCGTATCACAAGTTAAAAGCGAAGGCCGTTACAAGTTTGTATCACGCGAAGTGGCCTTATGGCTTAACAACATCTTTTTAGTGGTAGCCACATTAATTGTTCTTTTAGGTACTTTGTTACCTATGGTGCATAAAGAAATGGGCCTAGGCAGTATTTCTATTGGCGAACCGTTCTTTAATAAAATGTTTGCCATTTTATTAGTACCATTTGCCATATTAATGGGAATTGGGCCTTTTCTTCGTTGGAAACAAAACAAGTGGGCTGTACTACAAAATAAAGTATTAATAGGTGTGTTAATAAGTGTTGTTATTACCTGTGCGTGGTTGTTCTCAAGCTACGATGTCGTAAAACCACTTACATTATTAGCCACCACCTTAGGTGTATGGGTTGCAGTCTCTACTGCCATAGATTTATACGCCAAGGCGTCGGTTCACGGGACGCTAAAAGAAGGTATTAAACGTTTAGGCATTAGCTACTGGGCTATGGTGCTAGGTCACGTTGGTTTAGCATTTGTTATTGCTGGCGTAACACTTACTTCGGCGTACTCGGTGGAGCGTGATGTTTCTATGAAGCAAGGCGATATTGTCACGCTTAACCAATACGAATACCGATTTGATGGCGTTAAATCAATACGCGGCCCTAACTACAGTGGGCATGCTGGTGTAGTGTCGGTATTCAATAACGATAAGCTAGTGACTGAGTTACATGCAGAAAAACGCAAATACGATATTGGTATGCAATTTATGACCGAAGCGGCAATTGATGCCGGCTTTACTCGCGACCTATATTTAGCGCTCGGTGAGCAATTAAGTAAAGGGGCATGGTCACTGCGTATTTATCACAAACCTTTCGTGCGTTGGATGTGGATAGGCGGTGTACTTATATCGCTTGCAGGGTTTATGATTTTATTCGATAAACGCTACCGTACATCAGCAAGTACACGCAAAAAAGCGTTGGAGAATGCGTAATGAACCGTAAAATTTTAGCTTTAGCACCGTTATTAATATTCATATTTTTATGTGTATTTTTGTATCAAGGTTTGTTTGCCAACCCGCGTGAAATTCAAACCGGACGACTAGGCCAAACGATGCCTGCGTTTAACCTGCCTGATTTAATGCAAGATGATAAGCGCTGGACAGATGAAAGCCTAAAAGGCGAAGTTTATTTACTTAATGTATGGGGGACTTGGTGCCCTACATGTTTAGTTGAACTAGGGTATTTAACTAAGCTACGCGAGCAAGGCGTAAAAATTATTGGTTTGTACTATGTACAAGGGTACGATGCCGATTTTGATGGCCCATTTGATATGCAGGCTTTGCGCACCGATGTGAGCGATATGCTCAGCCGTGCTGGCGACCCATACCAATTTAATATTTTAGACTTGCACCGTACCTTGTCACTTGATTTAGGTGTATCAGGTGCCCCTGAAACATTTTTAGTGGATAAAACGGGTAAAATTTTATTACACCATACAGGGGATCTAAACCCGCGCGTATGGCGTGCTAAATTTGCCCCTGTTATGCAGGAGCTAAATTAATGCGAGTGTTTTTATTAACCCTGAGCTTTTTTATAAGTATGGCAGTGTATGCCGAGCAAGATCGCTACCAGTTTGACAATAACCAACAAGCTGTGCGCTTTGAAGAGTTAACCAAAGAGCTCAGGTGCCCTAAATGTCAAAACCAAAATATTGCAGACTCTGATGCCATTGTTGCAAAAGATTTACGCGACAAGGTACTCGCGTTGGTAAAAGAAGGTAAAACAAAAGACGAAGTAATCGATTACATGATAGACAGATACGGTTATTTTGTTCATTACGATCCGCCTGTAACACCAGCCACATTAGTACTTTGGGTTTTACCTGTACTTATTGTTATTTTGGGTTTTGGTTTTATTGTAATTCGCCAGCGTAAGGCGTCAGTTAAGCAAACCTGGAACAGTGATGATGAAGCAAAACTTGCTAAGTTAATTGCAGAAAATAAACGTCAGGAGCAAAATTAATGATTTTAATGTGGGCGTGTTTTGCTTTACTCACACTAATTGCACTGGCTTTCATTATGTTGCCTTTTTTAAAAAAAGAGCGCGTGCAAACCATTACTCACAATGCTAATGCAGAATTGATCAGCATTTACGAGCAGCGTTTAGTTGAGTTGCAAAACGACTTAGACAATCAACGTATTGATGCGCAAAGCCATAGTGAATCGGTTATAGAGTTAAAACGTCGTTTATTGAACGAGCTTTCGCCAGAAAAATCGCTTAATAGCAAAGGTAATAACCGTATTTTTGCTTTAACAGGCGCAGCATTTTTATTAGCCCTCACCGGTGTTTTTTACACCTTTACAGGGAGCCAGCAGCAAATAGCAGCGTGGTATGATGCAATGGATAACCTTGCAGATTATGGCGAGCGTGCGGTAATGCAAAAAGGTGAGCCACTAACTCAAAACGAGTTGCAAGCGTTTGCTTTAGCGCTGCGCACTAAGCTTAGTGAATCAGGCGATGACGAAGTTGCGTGGATGTTGCTTGGACGTGTAGCCATGTCGTTAAACGAATTTGATATGGCGCAGCAATCATTTGATAAAGCCCTGCGAATGAACCCAGACAACATGCAAGTACTCATTAGCTACAGCCAAGTTTTACTACTTGAAGGCAGCGAAGAGAACATGACGCGTGCAGCGGGTATGCTATCTAAAGTGCTAAAGGTTGAACCAACAAACCTTGATGCTATTTCTTTATTAGCGCTTATTGCCTATGAGCGCAAGGACTGGCCGCAAGCCAAAGCGGCGTTTGAAGTATTACTGGCAAGCATGGATAAAAGCGATACGCGTTATACAATGATAGCGCAGCGTATTTCCGATATAGAGCAACAAATGCAAAATGAGGGCTCTGTAATGCCGGTCTCTGCTAACAGTACTATTAGTGTTACTGTGAGCTTAGCGGATGAGCTTTTCGATAAGCAGCCACAGCAGGGGACTTTATTTATTTTTGCCAAGGCTGCTCAAGGCTCTCCTATGCCATTAGCGGTTGTAAAACTAAATGAATACAGCTTTCCGCTAACGGTGCAACTCACTGATGCTAATGCAATGGTTGATGGGTTAAACTTATCAAGTGCTAAAGATATTGTGATCACAGCGCGGATCTCAATCGATGAGTCAGTTATGCCAAGTAGTGGTGAGTTAGAGGGTCACTCTGAGACACTACAACGTGAAAACGTAAGTGACTACCAACTTCAAATTGATACATTAATACCTTAAGGACATTAGATGTTAAAGCATAGTTTTACTTTTTTATGTTTATTGGTGCTAGCCGGATGTGCACAAGTACCAGAAAACAAAGTTGATGAGCGCGACCCGCTACAAAGCATTAACCGTCCATTGTACGACTTTAATATGGATATTCTTGATGCTTATATTTTACGCCCTGTGGCTGTAGGGTATGTAGAAGTGACCCCTGTACCTGTACGCAATGGGATTGTTAACTTTACCGATAATATTAGTGCGCCTGTTGATATGATAAACGCAGGGCTACAAGGTAAAGCGGGCAACGCAGGCGTGAGTTTAGCGCGTTTTTTAGTTAACTCTACGGTAGGTGTGTTTGGTATTTTTGATGTTGCAAGTTCACTTGGACTTGAGCTGGTAGATGAAGACTTTGGCCAAACATTGGGCGTGTGGGGCGTTGGCGATGGCGCATATATTATGCTGCCAGCAATGGGACCGACTACAGCACGTAACTTAACAGGCGATGTCGTTGATAACTTTGTGTTACCAGAAATCGCTCTGACTACGCCTCAAACTATTTTAGTTTTTGCGCTTAAAGCGGTTGAAGCTCGTGCTTCACTTATCCCGCAAGAAGGCCTACTTAATGACTCTCTTGACCCGTATTTATTTGTTAAAGACATATACTTTCAGCGTCAGCTTTATGAGCTATACGACGGCAATCCACCAATCAAAGAAGAGCCTGAAGACTTTGATGAAGACTTCTTAGAAAGCCTCTAAATAACAGCTATAAAAAATGCCAGCAATTGCTGGCATTTTTTTATGTGTATTTTGAGCTTAAATAAGCTCTAATGTTTATTATTCTTTAACCATCAGCTGCATTTGCTCATTAACCCACGTTAAGGCGTCATGGTATGCGTTGGCAACTTCTTCGCCTAAATTTAACTGTTTAGCAATTTCGTTGGCGGCTTCCCAATCTGCGTGCTCATAAAACTTAACCAAGTTTAGATACTGAGCAAGCAGGCCTTCGTCATTCAATAGCGCAGCTTTTATCTCTGCAGACAGCGGGAGCTTTTGCATAACGCTTTCCATGGTTTCATCTAAAATGGCGTCCATAAGCGACATCATGCCAGTTAAAAAGGCCATACCGGTATCTTTAAACTGCCCGTGTGAAATAGCAAGTAGTTCGCCAAATCGTGCACGTGTTAGCGAAAGCCTAATTAGCTCAACAGGTTTATCGGCAGAAACTTGCGCTGCAAATAACAAAGATAACAGCTTTTTAATTTCGTTAGCGCCAAGGACGATGAGTGCTTGTTTGATTGTGTTTATTTCGGCTCTGCGCGCAAACGCAGCTGAGTTTGAATAACGCAATAACTTGTAAGATAGATTTACGTCACGTTCAAACACATCGGTTATCTTTTTAAGATCCATTTCAACAGATGAGGTTTCGTAAAGCAGCTCTGCTAATGCCATTTCTGATGGCGGCAGTGCTTTACTTTGTACCATTTCAGGTTTTGAAAAAAAGAACCCCTGAAAATATTCAAACCCAAGCTCAAGAGCTAAATTATAGGCTTCATAGGTTTCTACTTTTTCAGCTAAAAGCTTGATGTTTGGATAAGCTTTAATATCGTTAATTATGGTTTTTATTGCACTTTCATCAGTGGTTAAAAAGTCTATTTTTATAATATCGATAAATGGGTAAAAATGGCGCCATACTGGTTGGTGAATGTAATCATCAAGCGCTAGGGTGTAGCCTTTTTCTTTTAAATCTTTAACAATAGCCAGTAAGCGCTTACCTGGTTGCACTGTTTCAAGGATTTCTACAACGACCGTCTCTTTCCCTAACATAGTAGGGTAACCTTTAAGTAAGGTTTCTAGAGTAAAGTTAATATAGGCGGGTTTGTTGCCAGTTAAATCTTCTAAGCCAAAATTAAACTGACTCCCTTCGATCAGCTTCGTTGTTGCTTCGTCACCGTCTATGTCTGGAAATACATTATCAACGCCATCACGAAATAATAACTCGTATCCAACAAGCTCCTTTTCGCGGTCTAAAATAGGTTGGCGTGCAGCATAAAAATACATAAATAGTTCCGTACAAAATAATAATTATTAGCAATGGCTATAATATATGGCAAAACGTTCGAAATAGCATTAGGTAATTATTATTGATTTAATGAATTGTTATTAAATATTAGCTATATATGTAAATAAATTTACCGTATATCGGGTGTTTGAGGGTTAAATAGTCAATGCGGCTGTTTTTTGTTCACTTCAGTGTAACAAGTTGGAGTTATCACCTTTAAGCATGGTATAGTCAAGACGGATGGTTTTTACCCCAATAGTGTCTTTATTATAATATTTTAAGAGTCATTATTAGGATTAAAAGCCTGTTTTATACAACTTTGTGGAGGCGAATTTGGAAACAGGAATGATTATTTCACTGGTATTGTATTTTATAGTCATGCTTGGCATTGGACTTTATGCATACAAACAGTCTACAAGTGATGTTTCGGGTTATATGCTAGGTGGACGTAGCTTATCTCCAAGTGTTGCAGCATTATCTGCTGGCGCATCGGATATGAGTGGTTGGATTTTAATGGGCTTACCTGGCGCTATGTTCGTTACTGGCTTTAGTAGCACATGGATAGCAATAGGCTTGGTTATTGGTGCGTGGTTAAACTACTTTTTAGTTGCGCCTCGTTTGCGTGTTTACACTGAAAAAGCAAACGACTCAATCACAATCCCAGACTACTTCTCTAATCGTTTTAATGATAAATCAAACCTTTTACGTGTAGTTTCTGCGGTAGTAATTATTGTGTTCTTTACGCTTTATACATCATCAGGTGTTGTAGCAGGCGGTAAATTGTTTGAAAGCTCGTTTGGCTTAAGTTACGAAATGGGTTTATACATCACCACTGGTGTTGTTGTTTTATATACCTTATTTGGTGGCTTCTTAGCAGTTAGCTTAACTGACTTTGTGCAAGGCTGTATTATGTTTATTGCCTTGATACTGGTACCGACCGTTGCTTACTCTTTATTAGATCAACCGCTAGAGTCAACACTTCATAGCGTTAACCCCGATATGCTTAATTGGATAGGTGCAGGCTCTGCATTAGGGATTATTTCGGCAATGGCATGGGGCTTGGGCTACTTTGGTCAACCTCATATTATTGTACGTTTTATGTCGGTGCGTAGCGTAAAAGATATGCCAACGGCTCGCCGTATTGGTATGACATGGATGATAGTTGCAGCCATTGGTGCTGTGGGTACTGGTTTATTTGGTGCCGCGTACACTTACGAAAACAACATTGTTGTTGAAGACCCAGAAACCATTTTCTTAATTCTTTCTGAGTTATTATTCCACCCATTAATTGCTGGTTTCTTATTGGCGGCTATTTTAGCTGCAATCATGAGTACAATTTCTTCGCAGTTACTTGTTAGCTCAAGTTCGTTAACTGAAGATTTTTACAAAACGTTTTTACGCAAAGAAGCAAGCGACACAGAGCTTGTTACTGTAGGACGTATTAGTGTAGCAGCAGTTGCTCTATGTGCTATTTACTTAGCGTACGATAGAAACAGCTCAATATTAAGCTTAGTAAGTAATGCATGGGCAGGTTTTGGTGCGGCATTTGGCCCACTGGTTTTATTTAGCCTGTACTGGAAACGCATGAACTTTGAAGGCGCGCTAGCAGGTATGGTTGTAGGTGCTGGTACGGTTCTTTTTTGGATTTACTCACCATTTATGATTGATGGGCAAAGCTTAAGCAGTTACATGTACGAAATTGTACCAGGCTTTATTTTAGCAAGTATTGCAATTGTAGTTGTAAGCTTAGCGACGAAAGAGCCAGCGCAAAATATTACTGCGCTATTTGATGAGGTTGAAAAAGACCTTTAATCAACCCGTACTTTAGATACGAAAAAGCCACCTAGTTTAACTAGGTGGCTTTTTTATTTGCTATGTGTTGTCCACAAATGTGTTTGCTTATTTAGGACATATCAATAACCAATAAGTTATTTAGCAGGTAATACAGTGCTTTCTACACTACCAAAGCCAATACGGGCATAGCCTGGCTTTTCACACCAGCCGCGCATAATTACATTATCGCCATCTTCTAAAAAGCTGCGTTGCTCACCATTACTCAGGGTTATTTTTTCTTTACCACCACGAGAAAGCTCTAATAAAGAGCCCGCTTCTTCATGTGTAGGGCCTGACTGCGTGCCAGAGCCGAGCATATCACCTGGCATAAAGTTACAGCCATTTACAGTATGGTGGGTCACCATTTGCGCCACAGTCCAATATGAATGTTTGAAGCTTGAGGCAGAGACCTGCGTAGGTTGGTGGTTTTCATCACGCATTTTTTGAGTCTGAATTTTAACATCCATCTGGATATCAAATGCTCCTTGCTCGCGGTTAGCAGCAGATTCTAGGTACGGCATTGGCTGAGGGTCGTTTTCATCACGTGTCCAGCTAGTTCTAAAAGGTGCAAGTGCTTCAGTGGTGACAATCCAAGGCGATACGGTTGATGCAAAGTTTTTAGCTAAAAACGGGCCTAATGGTTGGTATTCCCATGCTTGTAAATCTCGTGCTGACCAATCGTTAAATACACAAAAACCAAATACATGGTTTTCAGCGTTTTCAATGGCGATAGCATCACCCAGCGCATTGCCTTTGCCTAAGTAAATACCAAGCTCTAACTCGTAATCTAGGCGTTTACATGGGCCAAATGATGGGGTATCTGCATCGGGCGCTTTAGTTTGCCCTTTAGGGCGGTGAAACGTTTGCCCCGATACATCAATAGATGAAGAGCGGCCATGATAGCCAATCGGCACCCACTTATAGTTTGGTAAAAGCGGGTTGTCTGGTCTAAACAAGCTACCAACGGCTGTTGCATGGTAAATTGAGGTATAAAAGTCGGTGTAATCACCAATACGACACGGCAGTGAAAACTCTATATCAGCTTGAGCAATAAGGGTACTTTGCATTTCTTTTTGTTGCTGTGCGCCTTCACGCAATGCTTTTGAAAGCGCTAAGCGCAGTGCTGACCAGTATTGCTCCCCTAAACCCATAAATGTATTTAGTGTTGATTCGCTTGCTGCATCTAGGGCTGTTTTAGCATCACCGGTAAAAATGTTTAAGTGGCTCAATTTTGCTAAATCAATAACCTGATCGCCAATCGCAACCCCGCCTCTAAATTCTTCATTTGTGTTTTTAGTACGAAATTCTGCAAAAGGTAAATTTTGAATCGGGAAATCACAGCCTTTAATATTGGCCGACTCTACCCAGCTAGTTAAATTAATGTCGTGGGTTTCGTTAATTTGGCTCATTACTTATCCTTTAGGTTTGATGTTGGGTGCATGCATTTATTTAAGCATACTTGTATCTTGCACCCTACTTTTTAAATATTAAAACGACAAAAAGCAGCGAAGATCGCTGCTTTTAATTTACTCAAAAAAGTTATAAAACGCCGCGGCGCTCTTGGTCTCGCTCAATTGACTCAAACAATGCTTGGAAATTACCTTCACCAAAACCACCATCATCTACACGTTGGATCATTTCTATAAAAATAGGTCCAAATAGGTTTTTAGAGAAAATTTGTAATAGGTAGCAGTTTTCACTTTGGCTATCGACTAATATTTGATGCTCGCGAATTTTCTCTTTATCTTCTGCAACCCACGGTACACGGTCAAAAATAGTGTCGTAATATTCAGGAATAATGTCTAAAGTAGCAATGGTCGATTTATCAAGCTTATCAAGCGAGCTAACTAAATCGTCAGTTAAAAACGCGAGATGTTGTACTCCAGGGCCATTATATTCGCCTAAATACTCGTCAATTTGGTTGTTGTTATTGCCTTTACCTTCATTAATAGGAATTGAGAAGGTGCCACAGGGTGATTTTAATGCATACGATAGCAGCGCTGTTTTTTGACCTTTAATATCGAAATAGCGTACTTCTGTAAAACCAAACACGTCTTTATAAAAGTTTGCCCATGTTTCCATAGTGCCTTTGTAAACGTTATTAGTTAAGTGATCTATACGTATAAAGCCTTTATCTTCAACTACATTAGGTGATGATAAATCTTCAAAGTCAGACTCATAAATAGACCCTTTATCACCAAATTGCTCAATAAAGTAAATCAGGCTATCGCCAATACCGTAAATGGCGGGATAAGGTAAGTCTTTATGGGTTGAGTCGGTTGCGGGTTTTGCACCACGTGCTACAGCTGTTTCAAATGCATGCTGTGCATCCTCAACGCGCCAACCCATAGAGCAAATTGCTGGGCCATGACTTTTTGCAAATTCAGCAGAAAAACCATCGCGTTCGTTATTTAGTAAAAAGTGAATGTCGTTTTGGTTGTAATAGACAATATCTTTGCCTTTAAATTTTTTTAATTTTGAAAAACCAAAATCAGTAAACACTTTATCCATGTAGTCTGCATCAGGTGTTGCGTATTCAGTAAACTCAATACCAACTAAACCTAGTGGATTATTTGCTTCACTCATTTTTATTACTCCTGCAATAAATATTGCTACTGCGTTTATGTGTTGTTGTCGTGTTGAGCTAGATAATCAACTAGATTTTAAGTTTGGGGAAGAGGGGGAGCAGATTTAGCATTTGAGCAAACTGTAAATTTAATAAGACGTTTACTTATTCAATAGGTTTATACCTTACGCTTTAGGGTAAACGAGCATTTATCAGCTTGATGCTTTTAGTTTATTAAAGTTTAAGATATTGATATAAATAAATAAAAAAGAGGTTTTATAAAAATAAAACCTCTTTTAAAAATGTAGTTACATCATGTTTTTTGTATTCAATTGTTTACACTTTGTGTGCGATTGTTAAAAAACGTGTTGCGCTGCTCGAGCCAAAGGTTAGGTTTTACGGTTGGAGCTGCTTGGTAATGGCGCTCAATAGCTTGGTTTAATACCCGTGTTGTAGGGGTAAATGTCAGCTTTGATTGTGCACTGCCTATGCTTTTAATTTCGTCTCGAGTCAGGGCGCGCCCAGCATATAAAAGGGCGTTTAAATAACCGGGCACTGTTTCAAAGTTGTTATCTGTAAAGAGTAAAACAGATGACGTTAATGCCCAGGTGTTATTTATTTCACCGTCTTCTTTAACACCAGCAACCTCGCCGTCTATGTACACTTCAAATACCCCATTACTGGGGGCGGTATAAAATACAAATGCAACTCGGTGCCAGTTTTCAGGCTCTGTTTGTCCAAAGTAACCACTATCACTGGTTGATTTACCATAACCGCCGGTTGGGTCGATAAACATATCGGCATCATCAGTGAGGTAATCTTGTGTGTTTGCTTGCATGATAGCGCGATAAATATCTTTGCCTTCTTCTGGCCAATATAAATCCATTACTAAGGTGTAATCAGAAACCATTCCTTCACTTGCATAATCACCATTGGCAGGTGTATTTAAGGTTATTAATAACCCCTCGGTAGGGGCGTGGCGTGAAAACGCCATTACACCTGAGCTGCCATCAGCAAAATCAGCAATACCAAGTGCTTGAGTTGTATTATATTGCGTTTCTTCAGGGCCCCAGTTTGTTTGTTCTGGGTCAAAATAGCTCAATACTGAAGGGCCATAATCTGCTGCCAAAGGGCTATTTGCATCGTTAAAATTCCACACTGTGACATTGCTTTGCTCATTACATGAAAAGAGTTGATTATCGGTATCTAGGTATAAGCATTGGCTTGTTCTAAAACGCGCATATTGATCAAGTAACCACCATGCTTCGTCAATGGCTTCTACGTTTGAAAAGGTAACACCGCTAAAAAATAGCTCAGGATTAAGTGCTGCGCCTTTAAACAACGCAACCTGATAAGTGCTCGCAGCTTGTATATCATCTGGTTTGAGTAAAAACCAATCAGGCTGACTGGCAAACATGGTGTTTAAATCGCTACCTGTAACCGTTACGCTATATAACGAATTAAAGCCTGGAGTGTTAGAGGGCTGGCGCTCAACATAGTAGGCTTTATGAAAGTCTTCTTGTGTTAAGGTCCCTGGTGTCCACCTTGTTTGTACTAATTCTGGGTTAAGCAGGGCCGCCGTTATATCACTTGCATGGGCTGCAGCTAAAGCCGTTATTTCTGCAAGTTCTAAACTACTTGGGTAGTTTTCAGAAATAGCAATTTCTGTGTTTGCATCAGGCGCATAGCGGCCCATAATTTCATCAATTGCCAGTTTAGTTGGTTCATCACGTTCGCTGATGCTGTCGGTTTCAATTGTGCTGTAGCTAATTGTAGGCGACGTTTTATCTTGAGTGTTAAAGGTAAGTGTTACGTCTGTAATACCTTTTGCATAAAAATCTGGCTGAATAACCACAGCGCCGTTCTCGAGCGTATTATAACTTTCACCGCCGTGGGTATGTCCGCCTAACACTAAATCAATACCGCTTACATCGGTTGCCATATCAATGTCTAAGCCTTCACCTAAATGGCTTAGCATTACCATGTAGTCAACGTCGCCTTGGTATTGGTTTACTATACTTTGTGCTATTTGTTGCCACTGCCAGCTCATTTTAAATTGTTTGATAAAATCAGGTATAGGCTCATCATCTATCGGTTCATCTAGCTCGTTCCAAGGTACTGAGGTCATGCCAAATACACCTAAGGTCACACAGCCTACTTGTACTTTAGCAAAGCCTACAGCGGCAAAATCTTGTAATTGTTCGCCTTCATAGCGTGTATTACTGGCAAGCACTATGGCGTTGTCATCTTGCGAGTAGCTTAATAGCTTTTCTGGCCCCCATGCATAGTCGTGATTTCCAACCACACGTAAATCAAACTGCATGGCTTTAATGGCTTCTTCTGTAGCGCTACCTTGTGATAGTTGCTCAGCAACAGTGCCTTTTTCGTAGTCATCACCCCCGTTGGTAAAAAGGGTATGCGGCGTTTGTGCAAGTACTTGGTTGTAGTAGGCCTTTATGCGGCTAAAGTATTGCTCCTCATAACCGAATCGCGCATGTAGGTCGGCAACATGAACAAATCTAACCGATTGCTCTGTGGCTGTGGCATCACACGTTGGGCCTATAGCTGCAAAGGCCTCATTGCGCTGCATCATAATAGCGAAGGTTCCCAGTGTTGTTACTTGCGCACTTACAAAACCATCTGCAACAAAAGAGTTATCAATAACTTCCCAGCTATCGCCAGATTGTCTAGCAATAAATAGCTGGCCTCCTAATTGGTAATCATCAGGTATTTTTATGGTAATTGTTATTGGGTTACTAAAAGAAAGCGTACTTGGGGTGAGTAGGTGTATATCTGAGATAATATTTAGTAGTGCATTTACATCATCTAATACTGTTTTTTCGTATGTAAGTTCAGTGTTTTGAGAGACAGCATTGGCAGGTACAGTCAGTAAAAAGCTTCCTTCATCAAGTCTGACATCTAAACCTGTAGTTGTAGATACTGTTAACTCGCTAGGCTCAGGCTCAACGGGATCATTAGGGTTAGTTGTAACTTGATCGTCTGAACCACCACAGGCAGATAATAAAAGAATGCTTAAGGTTAAAAATAGGGTGCGAGATAAAGTTAACAAGCGCATGTAATGCGTCCCTGAGACTAGTTAAAAATTAATCAGCAGATGATACCAGTTTACAGCGAGGTGATATAGAAATTTGAGAAAATTTCCCCCATAGCGGCTATGGGGGAAATTATAATTAGTATTACGCGTAATTAAACGTGCAATATTATGCAGCTTTTTCTTCTAGGCCTTGTTTTTCCCATACTTTCGCTTTAAAGCTCATAAGCACTAAAACAATACCTACGCCAATGCTAAATAAGGCAATTTGTAAGTATAAGTTAGGGATTTCTTCAACGTTATTTGGATCAAAGTTACCAGCCAGTAAGCCAGCAATAATGTTACCAATTGAATAAGTTAATACAAATACACCCATCATTTGGCCTGTGTAACGACGCGGCGAAAGTTTACTTACCGCACTTAATGCTACAGGGCTTAAACAAAGCTCACCCACTGTATGTAAAAAGTAGGTTGTTACTAGCCAGTATGGCGCTACTTTTAAGCCTTCAGCTGCGTAGTGAGCGGCCATAAACATAACTAAAAAGCCAGAAGCCATAATAATTAAGCCCATTGCACATTTTACGCTGTAAGTAGGCGATACCATCTTTTTAGATAGGTTAATCCAAAGCGCGGCAAAAAATGGCGATAAAGCAATAATAAATAGTGAGTTTAAAGATTGGAACCACGTAGTCGGAATTTCAAAAGTGCCAATAAGGCGATCTGTGTAATCACGGGCAAATAGGTTAAGTGATGAACCCGCTTGCTCAAAGCCAGACCAAAAACACGCAGAGGCAACACACACTAAAAATAGTGCCCACATTCTTTGTTTTTCGCCCGCTGTTAATTTACCTGTAAAGTAAATAACCCCGAAATAAATAAAGAATATAATAGTAAACACAACAGCTGTGTAGCCTGCTACAACAGTTGGGTTAATAATAATTGCGCCCGTCATTGCTGCAGCGGTCACACCAGCGGCAATAACAACAAAAGCAGCAATACCAAACCATGCACGAGATGTACCTTTAGCGCTTAATGGGTTAGCCGGTAATGCACTGTGCTCTGGTAGGTTGTTAAGCGTGCGCTTATATTGGATTAAGCCAATAGCCATACCCACAGCAGCTGCACCAAATGCCCAGTGCCAACCTACGTTTTCCATAAAGTAACCACATACGTAGTAACCAATTAAAGAACCTAAGTTAATACCCATGTAGTAGATAGCGTAACCGCCATCACGGCGCTCATCAGCATCGCTGTATAACTGGCCTACCATTGCGCTGATATTTGGTTTTAGCAAACCAGTACCTGTAGCAACAAAGATCAAACCAATAAAAAATGAATACTCATGAGGCACGGCCAAAATAATATGGCCACACATGATGATGATACCGCCGTACCATACGGCCTTTTGACCACCGAATAATCTATCCGCTAGCCAACCACCCGGTAAGCCTAAGAAATAAACGGCACCTGTGTATAAACCGTAAATTGCAGCAGCTGATGCAACAGTAAAGGCAAGGCCTTCTTCTTGTAGGCTTGCTGTCATAAACAATACGAGCATCGCTCGCATGCCGTAGTAACTCATTCGTTCCCACATCTCAGTGAAGAACAATGTCGAAAGTCCTTTAGGGTGGCCAAACCAACCACTATCTGGAGCTGAACTCATATTTACTTCCTAACTTTAAGAATTGTTGTAATGGCCTTATAATTTTTTGCTTTAGCTGTTTTGTGCCATGGGGCACTAAAACGCTCGACCATCTGTATATTATTTGTAGCTAAGATAATGATTTGCTAAATGGTAGTAACACCACAAGGTAAGAGACACACCCTTATCCTAGTTACAATTGCGCTCAAGTATACATATACCTTAGTGCGAGGGGAAGCATTCGCGATATATCACCTTGCACTGCGTTAAAAGTCTGCATAGGGAATAATTGGGGTACCAGGAAACTCTAACGTCCCGTACACAGGGTTGAAGTAATAGCGAATATAGAGCTGGCCAAAGTTTGGTTCGTAAAAGTCAGCACGATCGATGGCTAAATAACCACCAAAAAACCAATGCGGCGTTATACGGTACTCAAAGCTTCCTTCAAGATTGTATGACACGCCAGAGCTATCATCACTCTCAAATACAGGGTCCACCCCGGTAATCGATTCTCTATCGTAGGCTTGTAGCTGCAAGTCAGTGTCGTTAGGATAAAAATCAATGGCTTGGGTTTTTGTTTGCGAATACGAAATCCCCGTTTTTAAGCGATAAACAAAATCATCGCCCCAGCGCGCATCGTAGCTTAAAGGCACCGACAACCCAACGTAGTTTTGTGGGCTATAGTAACCGCCGTGGCCCCATGTTTCTTCACTTAAATTATACTGGTATGCCCAATGTAATAGACTTGCGCCGACGGTAAACTCACGCTCTTGATTACTAATAACGCGATAATAAGACCCGCCCATTACTCTATAGCGTTGGTTATCTTTAACATTTTGCCCTTTATAGAGCGTAAAGTCGGCGCTTGACCAAAAGCCCCAATCGCCACCTAAGTCATGAGATAGGTTGGCAGTTAGGCCTGTTGAGCGCACGCCGCCCCAAATTTCACCGGTATTTACATCTTCAAGCCCAGCATAAGAGAGCACGGAGCTTGTTACAGGGCGTTTTTCGAGCTCTAGGCTATAACCAAAATCGCCAATACTGTTGGCGTAATTTACACCCCATACTATGTCTTCAATTAAAAAGCCAAGTGGGGTCGTGCCTACATCAACACGCCAATTTTCATTTTGCCATCCAATACCTATGTCGACCCCATCTTGCTCAGGGCTTACTTCCTCAATAGCACAGGTAAATATACAAAGTGCACCTTGGCCGTAGCGGCTACCAGCAAATTGCTCATCAAAGCGAGTTGTTTGTGCGCTAATAGTGGTTGGGTCTATTTTAATAAACCCTTGGCCTTGCCAAAGTGGAAAGTAGGCTTCAATAGGTACTAAGCCTGCGCCAAGAGTCGCCTCGCTTTCGGTGCTTGTTTGGCCACTAAAGTTTACCCCAATAGCAATGTATGCTTGGTTTTTGCTTTGCTCATTAATAAGCTCGCGTTTAGCGCCATTAATATACCACGCATCATTTTCATCTATGTTAGCAATTTGTTTATAAAACGATTCATCGTTTAGGCGTTGCTCGCTTGATAGCGTTTTTAAATACCATTGCTTAGCTTGGTCTTGTTCATTAAAATTTCGAGCAACTTCAGCGCCAAAATAACTAAGCTCTTTATCATTGGGTGATTTAGCAATTAATTGATTGGCTAAAACTAAAGCATCACCTGCGTAATTAAAGTCATTTAACGAGGCCATTATTTGGCGTTGTAAGTAGGCTTGCTGATCATCTGTTTGCGTTATTGCGCGCTCAGTAACTTCTTTTGCCTGAAAGTCGTTACCTAATTCTCTGTAAGCTTTTGCTATTGCAAGCATTGCTTGAGGTTCAATTGGCTGATTGTTTTTCAGTTTTTGCTGATAAACAATAATTGCTGACTCTTGTTGCCCCAGAGCTAAATTAGCATTTATTAATGCCGTGGTGATGGCGGGTGTACTTTGGTACTTTTGATCAAGCTGGTTAAGCTTTGCTAATAATTCGCCACCTTCGTAATACTGATTAATATACGTGGTGTATAAATTGACGTACTGTTCTACTTCGCCAGCACTTGCATTATTAGGCAAGCTGTAATGAGAAAACCATTGCTCTACAGCAGGGCGCTCGTTTTGTTCTAATAGCCACTGCGCGTAAAGCATATGCCAATAAGGTGATAAAGTAGGCTCAGTATTTAATGCGTTATTAATTAACTTTAGAGCGTGTTTTTTCTCATCTATTTGATACCAGCTACGCGATAGCTCGGCTTTCATTACAGGAGTTAAATTTTGCGCTTCTAAATTACTTAAATGAAAAATAGCAGTGGTTCTATTTTTGGTATTTAAGTGTCGCTCGCTTTGTCGAAGAGACTCGTTGAGCCTAAGCTGTTGCTCAAGAGAAATTATGTCGTCATTTCGATCATTAACCGGCACATACTCTAAGGTGTTTAAAGCGCCTTGATAATCATCAATTGAGCGTAAAAATAAAGCATGGCTATAACGTAACTGTGGATTGAGCGGAAACTGCCAAAGCACATTATTAAATAACGTTTTTGCCTTTTTAGTTAACCCGTTTTGTTGATAAATAAACGCTAAATCGTAATAAAGCCAAGGCTGCTCAGGGGCCAGTTCAATAGCCTCTTTTAAGGTTTGCTCAGCAAGCTCTGTATCGCCTGCATCACTATATTGGCGTGCTTTTTCGCGAAGCTGGCTACTTAACGTTGCCGCATACACAGGTTTAAGTTGTGCTTTTTGAGACTGAGATAAAGCATTATAAAACTTGATTAACGACTGCTCATTGTTATCCAATTCAACAATTTCTAATAACCCTGTTAGAGCGCCATTATTAAGCGGATCATTTTTTAACACGGTTTGATAAATAGCGGCCGCTTGTGAATAATTACCTTGAGCAAATTGTAACAATCCGCGGTTATACAAAACGCTAGCAGGGTCTTGCTCAAGTGTGTCGGCTAAATTTAATTTAAGCAACGCCGTTTTAAACTGGCTATTATTAATGGCTTCTTTAGCTTGGCGTATGTAAAGCCAAAACTTTGCCGTGGTGGCTAAGTCTTTTAGCGTTTCTCGCTCGGCAAAGTCGGCGGTATGCGAATACGCCTTAGTAAAATAATTATAAGACGTTTGATTTTTACCCATACGCAAATAAAGGGTGCCAAGGCTGCGCATAATTGCGCCATCGTTAGGGCGCCCTTTGAGCGCTTTTAGTAAAAGCGGCTCTGCGGCAACGAGCTTGTTTTTTTCAAGTAACGCCTCACCTTTAAGCCATAGTTGGTAGGCCGGGTTAGCTAATAATTTTTGTCGCGCTTTTAAATCTTTTTTGAAATCTTGATACTGTAATTCGCCTTTGCTGCTAAACGGATACACGCTAAAGTAGCGCTGAAATTGCTTTTCTGTAGCGCTATTTAATTGCATGTTAGATAAAGCACCTAACCAGATTGCTTCTACTTCATTACTGTAGCGAGAGGTGGCACCATATTTACTTAAAATAGTTAGCGCGGTGCTATCAGTGGGGTTATTTCTGAGTAAGTGGCGCGCATATGCAATATCTACCGCGCCGATGTTCTCGTAACTGCGTAGTAGCCTTTCGTAGCCTTTTTTTACATTTTGCCATTGGCTTTGCTCTTGTGCATACCAACTTAAATGCTCAAGCTCAAACGCTAAGCTTGGATAGGTGTTTTTAAAAAGCCTGCTGTAAATTAATCGCGCTTGTTCGTAACGTCCCGCACGGGCAAGTAATTTAGCTTGTTGTATATCTGCTTTGTCTTCGTTTTCTAATCTAGCAATTAATCGTAACTGTTCTACACAAGGGTGGGTACGTGTGTTGTTACCGTCAATTTTTCTTAAAATTTGATTTGCTTGTATAGCCTTACCATTGGCAAACTCAAAACGAGCAAGCGCACACTGGCTTTCTATTCGATTAGGGGCAATGGCCAATAACTTTTGTAAGCTATCGGCAATTAAATCTTTATTTTCTTGCACTTCACCAATATTGATTTGGCTTAAAAGCCACTCAACAGAGTGTGTATCAATGTCATTATTTGTTTTAGCATGCACACTTGCGCTGACTGCTAACGTACAAACAACAGCCCATTTTAACGACATTCAGTGCTCCACCTTGGCTTGAGCGCCCCGTCTGCTGTTATTAAAAAGCGCTTATTAAGCGCGCTACTACCAAACAGGTTTAATACACTGTCGTAATAGCGTGTTTGTGTGAATGACTTATCGACCATTAACTTTTGTTGAATGGCCATAACCAAAGAATCATCGCCTTTTTCTTTTAGCATGGGCAGTAGGGCAGCATTAAAGCCTAATGGGCCACGCTTTTGGGTTTTGCCAGAGCGAGCATAGGTATTTAAAGGAACGTAGCCACGGCTGTTTATAGCCTCTACAAAAGGGGTAAACTGCTCGCTTAGTTGTGCTTTGTAAGGCGCATCGTTCGCCATCATGCTAGCCCATAAGTAAACCCTAATGGCGTTAAAGCTGCCTAAATCGGTTGCTTTTTTATCATAATAAAAACCTTTTGCTGGGCTATACATCACCCAATCAGGGCTCACTCCGTTTTTAGCGGTATCCAAAATAAGCTTTGCAGACGCTTCATGTAATTGCTGCCAAGGTGAGTGCGGGTATAATTTGCTAAATTGCTGATAAATAAATAACGGTGAATAACTAGGGTTGAGTTTATAGGTGTTATTTTCAAATTCAAACCCAGCAGGGGCGGGTAATAAAGTAAGCCCTAATCCTGAAATATAGGCGGTTTCTTCTCGCATAATACGCTGCGCTAATACAGCAGCTAAAATACTATAGCGGCGGTCATCCCATAAAATAGCTGCTTGCGATAAACTATATGCTATCCATAAATCAGAATCTGATGCTGGGTTTGAGTCTATAATCCCATAGGTATCATTGCCTGTTTCACCCCATTGCCAAGCAGGCAAACGTGTACTTAAATCGCCTTCAGAGAGATGGTCTTGCGTCCAATCTAAAATGGTATCAAACGCGGCTTTATCGTTTGCTACTAGCGCAAAAAATAGTGCGTATGATTGCCCCTCTGAGGTGGTAATATTTTGCTTTGAGCCTAGGTCTATTACGCGGCCTTCATCACTAATAAAGTGATTTTTAAATACTTGCCACCCCTGCCAAGGCTCGCACTGCTGCGTTTGCGCTGACACAGAAAAACTTAAAAAAGCGGCTACTAATAATGCTCGGTTAAGTAATGTCATTATTCATCTCCTTCAGCTAAACGCTTATGGGTGAGTGCTTGTAGTAATCGCCATAAAATAAATGAAATTAGTAACAGCGTTAATATAGAAAGCAGGGCTAAAATAAATGGATGGTCAGATAAATGAAACCACACCAGCGTATGTACAGGAATATGACCGACAAAGTATTGCTCTTCGGTTTTTATTGTTTTAACGCCTTGTGAGTTTATAACCGCAGCACTGCCTTTTAATTGGCTTAATGTTTGCGAGTCCATAAGGGTTTTATCAATTAAGCCAAATGCTTTTTCAGTGGTGGCATTAAGTGATACAACAGAGCGTTCAGAATCAAAAGGAGATTGATAAGCTGTAATTACCGCCATATCTCCGCTACTTTTTACACTTACTTGTATTTTATCTGTAGCTTGCTCATCGTATGCACCGTTGTAAATTGCTTGCTTTATTTCACGTTGGTTATTCGTTAAAAGTACGTTTGTATGCGCATCTTCATCTAGTTGCTGAGCTGTGCTGCCAGGCTTTGCAACAACTAAAATATCTTTGTCGTCTAAATCAACATTTTCATTTAAATGGGCCACTGTCATTCTGTGGGTTGGATACCCCGTTATTGCGCCAAAATGACCGGTAAGATTAAACAGCAAAGTTAACGCTTTTGCAGAAGGCTGCTGGTCAATTAGTACAAGTGTTTGCTGTAAATCGGCATATTTGGTGTACGGGAAGCCACTGTTCGCAAATACATTCAAATCTGGCAGGGCAATGTAATGATCAAAACCACTTACATCAATATTAGAATTACCATCAATAACACCAAACTCACCACCAGGTGGTGCTATTGCACACTCACCTTTTTTCAGCACACCAAATCTAAAATCAAAGTTTAGCTCGTTCCGAGTGGCTAAGTTTATGCCATTCAGTGAAAAGTTTTCTGCGTTTTGTGTAGTATCGGTATTGGCAATAAGTGGCAATAATGTTTTTGTAGTATTGAGTGTAGAATCGTCGTTATCTAACAAATATCCACTAATAAACTTTTGATTAATCAACATATTTAACCGAGAATCCAAAGACTCGCTCTCGGGTGTGCTGCGATATTGCAATGTAATGGGGATGCCTTTTTCACGCCAAGTAAATAAATCTGGTGCAAAACGCACGTTTAATTTTACGGGTCCGTTATTTAACCCTTGTGCTTGTAGCTGATTGTCAAAATCAATTAATTCGTCAAAGTGTACTGCTCTATCAGCGCGTAACCAGCGCGGGGCATCGTACGCCTTGCGAAGCGGTAGTTGGTTAATTGCTTCTATGCTAGCTGTTCTGCCGGTCATGACTTTATGGCCAAAGGCCAATCCCGTGACGGCGGTTTTTAAATCGTCTTCATCACGCCCTAAAATAAGCAACATTTTGCTGTATCTATGTAGTGGGTTTGAAATAATCTCAACGGTTGGCTTTTCCACATCGGGATAGTCTTTTAAAAAGTCAGGCTTTGAATCGTTGGTAATAAAAACCACGCTGTGCGTATCTAATGATTTGTTAATCACCACCGGAAAATCAGCACCACGCCAGTCAGCTTGCGCGCCAAACCAGCTTGAAAGAGTCGCAGCCGCTTCAACCGTTTTGGTGTTAGGTGTTTTTGCAAACACAAACGGTAAGCTTAACTTATTGTAATCTTTGGCATCAAAAAAAGGCTCTGGTAAATATTCTAAACGGCTATCTATTGCCAGTTGCTTTTGATTGAGCGTGATATTGCTCGATTTATTAATTTCGGTCCAAATAGAGCGACTAAAGTAATCTTGGCAACGTAAATCATAATAACCAACAAGCTCAAACCGTACTTGGTTGTAGTCTTGTACATACTTAGCATTGAGTTTTAGGCTATGGTTAACGGTATTTTTAACCACACTTAGTTGCTCATTTATGGGCAGTACAGTGACTAAGTTTTCATTAAAATACACTTTTAAATGCGACACGTTAGCAATCAATGATGGCGAGTTTGTGTACGAAAAATTAAGCTGTAAATCGGTGCTTAATTTATCAATGCGGTTGGTAAAATCCACTCTTGAGTTGTTGTTTATGCCATCAAGCTTGTAGCCATCAAAGCCTAAAGCAGCAAAGTCTAATCTTAAACTAGACACGTTGGCGCTTTCTGGGTAGCCGTTTATAAACACAGATTTATCGTGCATTGGCTCAATAGCACATGCTTTGTAAGCACTGCATGTTAAAAACAGTATTAGAAATGTATTAAGCAAATTTTTAATCATAATTATAATGCACTATTGGTTTTTTAGGGGTGAAAGAGTTTATATATACAACAATTTTTGTCATTAGTTTTACAAAGGGTTGTAATGGCTTAGGAGCATGAAACAATAAATTGCTAAATCCTCTTAAACTTGTTTTTTGTACTTCTTTAAAGCTATTTGAAGGGCGGTCATGACGAAAATTATTTTGCCAGTCAAGCCACGCATCCGCTCTTGAAAAGGTGCACTGTATAAATGCTTTTTGCTTTTCGAGCGAGAGATCTTTTAACGTTAAGCCTATTTGTTTGTTTCGGGTGTTACATACATACGTTGTAAACGAAAACTGTTTATTACCGCGGCTCATTAATAGCTCTATTTTGTCGTTTACTCGGCATAAATGAGCGTGCTCTGTTTCAATACCCACCCCATTATCAGAGTAATCGGTAATTTTAACTTTTAACGTATGCCCATTTGCTAAGCGCACGCCAGCCGGAAAGTTTGCCTTAATACGGTGAGACTGCCTTACTTGCCTAGCTTCTGCAGCAACGGCTACCGCAGCGCCTAAAATAATAATATTATAAATTGCCCAGCCCATGCTGATTAACAAAACGCCCACTTGGCTCGGATCGCCAAAGCCTAAGCGTAAAACACCTACAAGCATGCCAACTAAGTTTATGAGTAAAAGTACCAAGTAGGGTTTAGATATACCCCAATCGTAATGTTCTTTATCATTTAAGCCGCCTTTTTCTGTTACGTTAAACTTACCCTTATTAGGGTTTATTAGCGCAACGGTTGTCGGCTTTAATATGTACCACGCAAGAACAGACTCATACACTTCACCCCAAAAAGAGTAGCGATATTTACCCTGAATTCGTGAGTTGGTCGCTTTTATTTGTATGAGTGTAGGCACTACATAAATAAAAATAGCTAAAAACGGCGCATAAATAATGTAAGCATTAAAGTATATGAGCGCCAGTGGCGCGGTTAAAAATACAATACGCGGAATGCCCGATAAAAAGTGCAGCATGGCGTTTAAGTAGCACAGGCGCTGTGGTATATCGAGCCCTTTACCTAAAATTGGGTTATCGAGCCTAAATATTTGCGCCATACCCCGAGCCCAACGAATACGCTGGCCAATATGTGCAGAGAGGCTATCGGTGGCAAGGCCTGCAGCTTGTGGGATATTTATATAAGCGGTTTTATAACCGGCACGTTGCATACGCAGTGCAGTGTGGGCATCTTCGGTTACCGTTTCAAATGCAAAGCCACCAATATTGTCGAGTGCTTCACGTTTTAAAACAGCGCATGAGCCACAAAAGAAGGTGGCGTCCCACATGTCATTACCATCTTGGATCAAGCCATAAAAAAGCATGTTTTCATTAGGGATTTGGCTGTGGTTATTTAAATTACGTTCAAACGGGTCTGCTGAGAAAAAGTGATGCGGTGTTTGCACTAAACATACTTTGCTGTCTTTTAAAAATTGCCCCATGGTCATTTGTAAAAATGAGCGGGCAGGTACGTGGTCGCAGTCAAAAATAGCAATGTAGTCGCCGTTAGTGTAGCGCATGGCACTATTCATATTACCGGCTTTAGCGTGGTTATTATCGGGCCGCGTTAAATAACCCACCCCCACTTTTTGAGCAAATTCTTTAAACTCAGGGCGTTTGCCATCATCAAGAATATACACGTTGAGCTTATCAGCAGGCCAATCAATGCTCATCGCCGCAAGTGTGGTAGGCTGTACAACGCTTAATGGTTCATTATAAGTAGGAATGTATACATCAACTGTTGGCCATAAGTCGGTGTTTTCTGGCAACGGAACAGGTTTACGCTCAAGGGGGTTTATAGTTTGAAAAAAGCCTAAAATGAGCACTAGCCACGCATAGGTTTCTGCCAGCAGCAAGCCTGCGCCTAATGTAAGCGCAACAGGGTCATCCCAATTGAGGGTTTCTGTGTAGCGCCACCATAAATAACGTGATGAAGTGGTTACCGATAGGGTGATCATTACAATGGTGGCCATTTGTCCTTTAACGCGCTTAAGCCCGTATGCCACTATCAAAATAAAACTAATAAACACGGCTTGTGCTTCTAGGCTAAACGGAATGGTTATAAAAATAGCCAGTAAAAACAATATAAAGGCTACAACCACATATTTTATTAGTTTATTTTGCCAAATCTTAGCGTCAGCCATGGTTTTAAAAGCACTTTTTTTAGAACCCTTAACGTTTTTTGATAACAAACGCTTTAGTAATCTACCTAGCTTTAAGTCAAACCAACGCAACTGTTTAAGTGAATAACTTACCCCATTATAAAACTGATTTGATAGCCGCTCCCTTACAGAGTTATTTTTAGGTTTGTATTTAAAAAATAACAAATAAACGCTTTGAATGATAAAGCGCAAAATATTTGAATAAATAAACGTGCGGTACGGCAAGCGAAGATGCGGGTAGTAATCATATAAAATAAGTTCAAAGTTAATTTTGTGGTCTTTTATATTGATAAACAATGAACTAATCAGCGTAATAAAAGGCATTAAAAAGGCTTCTATTACGTTTACTTTGTGCTGGTTAAAATAACTATGAAACTTAAATAAAATATAACGTACAAGTTTTTCAGTAAAAATAATGCTTAACAGTAAATACAAAGTACTGTGTATTGGGCGCTTATAAAATAAAGAAAAGCTCATAACTACAGGGCCGATTTACTTACAAGCCAGCCGGCAAGTGTTTCAAAGTCATCGTTAGCAACACTGTAAGGCGCACAATTAAGCGCTACATTTCTATAGGCTGTAGACTCTTTAATTACTTCATCACTATTTATAAAAAAGGGCGCCATAAGCGGCAAGGTAGATTGCCATAAAGAAAACAGGTCAAACTCAAGTGTTGATGCAGAGTTATAACGATTGACTAAAAAGAAGTGTTTCCACTGGTTGTCAGTGTGTTTTAACGTTTGTAGTTTTTTATAAATTAAGCTATGGCAAATAGCATCACAATTAACTATTTCAATCACTATGTCGTTTTTATCGAGCGGATAGTGGGTGATATCAATATGTGCAGGGCAATCAAAAAGAAGCCAAGCATTATTGTTATAATCCAGTTTATTGCAATTGTTTATAAAATCGAATAACGCGGCGGTACTAACACTTTTATCGCCAAAAGGTAAAAACACTATGCCATCACTATCTTGATGAAAGTGCTCAAGGGCTTGTTCAAAGTCCTGCTCGTTACTCCAGCCGTGGTTGTACTGCCAAGGCAGGCCAAAGTGCAGGCCCAAATCGCTTTTAGAATCTAAATCTATAGCAATAACGTCAGAGCCCGACTTTTTTAATACGCAGGCTAAGTTGGCAACCATAGAAGTAGCGCCAGTGCCGCCTTTAATGCCTTTTAGAAAAATTCTTTGCAAGGGGTTGTTTACCTGTCGTTTCAATTACTACTTACGCATTTACTGCACGGTGTATTTCGTTCAGTAATGCGTATTTTTCTATTGTTTGTTTATTTTTTTGTTTATTAACAATTTCAACGTAATCTTCACTTTTGCCGCCAAAACGCCGTGCAAGGTTCTCAATGTCATTTGATGTTAAGGTTTCAGAGCTTTTTGTCGTTAAATTACGCATTGTTGCCTTTATAGTGAAGTTTATTATTTTTATTTAAAGTGGACAATATTTGTCTATTATATATAGAATAGCGGGTAAAACTAGTAAAAAAGTATTTTTTATAGGCTAAATTCAGTGCAAAACTTTAACATTTCAGGCTTGCAGCCCTCTGCTGCAGAGCTAAAACCTGCATCGTTATATGCAATTTTAGCCCCTTTAGACAATTTTGCTACTGAACTGGCATTACATGCAATTAATAAACCCTCAACCTCTGATATTTATATTGTTTCTTCTCAAATAGAAACATTTTTTGAAGGCCCTTTTAGCGATGCATTAAATCATGCATTTGACCAACACAAAGTGCATCCGTTTAGGTTTTCGGCAGATACGCGTGACTGGCCAAAGCAACAAATAATTAACAACACCCTAAAAGAGCTAAATGCTTATAAACAGCTAAATAACGCATTAGTCATTGTTCACTTTAGTACGACTGATTTAGCCTCATTGGATCAAAAGCAACTGATGCAAAGTGTTCAGACCTATAAAAAATTTAGTACACAATCAGGAGCGACCGTTTTATTTTTAGTTTCTGGCCCTGAGGTGACTAACTATCGCTTTTTATTAAGGCGGTTAAATTCGGACCTCGACGGGTTGGTATATGTTGAAAATGATTCAACAGTGCGCGTACTAGAGTACGATTATTGGCATCACAGTACAGGTATCATCGCCTCTGTACAGTATCCATTAATGATTGAAAATGGCTGCTTTAAAGTGCAGCAAAATAGTATTACGGAACAACAAACCTCAACATCGGGTGTATTTGCAGATGAAGACGACGTTTGGATTGTACAAGGAGCTATTCCTGAAGGGACCAAGCTTCCTGCAAAATATAAAATAATAAAAGACAACAATGCGCTTTTTTCTAAAGGCCCTAAATTAGAGGCGGCAACATTGGTATTTGCAGTTTCGCGCTATACCGATTTAGCCCTGCTTGCCAAGCAATGTTTTGAGCTGAGAAAAAACTGTGGTCGCTGGCTTAAATTAGTGATTCAGAACGTTGATGGGGTGATCCGCCATCAAGATGAATGCTTATTTTTGACCTTAGGTGTTAATCTAATTTTGTATAGTTTTTCAGAGCCTTCTAGGTTGCTCTCACAGGTGCAGTCAATTCAAGGGTTTCAATTTTCAAGACCGTTACCGCCTTCTATTGAACATGTACTTCAATTTACCGAAAATACCTTTTCTAAAGGTTACCTGCCTTTTATAGAATTTACCAAACAGGTAGAAGTTCACAGCGACTCAGCTGTAAATTTAGGGGTAAGCGGGGTGTTGGTTAAATTAGAGCTTTTGCCTCGGATTGACCCAATCCACCCTTTGCATTTATTTCATATAAAGCGAGAAGGTGACGTATTCAGTTTGGTAGAAAACACCGTGTATTTGTATTTACATGCGTGTCGCGAAAATGATGTTAACAATGCGATAAAGCACTTGTTTAAATTAGAAACAAACGATTTTTTTGCACAGCAAAATATTATTTCCGATCATTTTTATATTCAGCAAGAATGTAAACAGCTTAGGAGTTATTATGCGGGCCAAGATATAACCGATTACTCTGCCCAATTAAAAGAGAATGAAAGCTATAAATTTTCGCAAAAAATAGATCCAAATGTTGCAGCTGATTTAGAAACACCAGAGTTTACTAAAAACGAGCGCGCAGATGCTGTGCCGTTTAAAATGGCCATAAAGAGTAACGTATGAGTATCAATCAATTATTGATTACAGCAATTTTAGCGATGCTAGTTGGCGTATTTTTATGTATGTCGGGGTCGTTGATACTGAAAAAAATAAAAAAATACTATGCTCAGCTTACGTTTAAACATGAAGTACTCGAACCTTACAAACCAAATAGAATAAAGAAGGGTAAATAGTGAAATTATCAGGCTTAGGGGTGTGGAACCTCTATTTTTTAGTTAAGTTTGCACTTTTTTATTATGGTGCAATCGACTTTGGCTTATTAGCAAATGCTGCGCTGGCTGCTTTTTTTGCTATTTCTTACACGCACCCTTTACTAAATAAAGCCAAACATTGGTTAGGCGCGGTAATGGCCATTGTTTTACTTTATAAAGATTCGTGGTTGCCTCCTATAGACCGTTTAACACGCCAAGCTGGTAACGTGCAAGACTTTAGCTTTGGCTACTTTTTAGAGCTCATGGCGCGGGTTATTAATGTTGATATGTTATTAGCACTGTTTGTTATTACTGTGTGCTTTTGGTATTGCTCACAGTGGATACGCTTTACCACCGTAACAGTTGTTGGGCTTATGTTTGTAGCTTGGCAGGGCACAAACAACGTGGATAATTTAATTTCACAGCCAGTGGCGGCTAATAATGTTCAAACAGCGGCGCCTCGTGCACAAGCACAAGTGGTAACGCAAGAAGCAAAATCGCCTGATCAGCAATTAAAAGAGTTTTATCAGCAGCAAAGTTTGCTAGCAAGCCAATTCCCTCAGCAATATAATGGCGAGTTATTTGATGTCATAGTACTAAATATTTGCTCGATGGCCGTGGCTGATCTAGAGGCCATTGGCGTAAGCCTTGATGATTTATATAGCGATTTTGATGTGGTGTTTTCTGATTTTAATTCGGCTACTTCTTACTCTGGACCTGCTGCAATTCGCCTTCTACGAGCAAGCTGTGGTCAAACAAGCCAAACTGCCTTATTTGAAAATGCGCCAGAGCAGTGTCACTTGTTTAAAAATTTAGAAAACTTAGGCTACAAAAGCAATGTGGTAATGAACCACGACGGCCACTTTGATGAGTTTAAAGGTTTGGTGAAAAAGTTTGGTAAAATAGATGAGCAGCCTTACGATATAACTAACTTACCTGTTGCTCAATATGGGTTTGACAACAAGCCTATTTATTCAGACGGGGCAGTACTAAACTCATGGTTAAATGAAAAAGGTGAAGACTGCGCGCCATGTGCTATGTATTACAACACCACCAGTTTGCATGATGGCAATCAACTAGCGAATCAAGCCCGCATGAGTAGCCTTGAAAGTTACCCAATTAGACATAAAAAATTATTTAACGATATTAACGGGTTTATTAAAAACCTAGAAAAACGTGGTCGTAATGTCATGCTGATGATAGTACCTGAACACGGCGCAGCATTAAAAGGCGATAAAGTGCAATTTGCTGGGCTTCGTGAGATTCCAAGCCCAAGTATTGTATCTGTTCCGGTGGCGATTAAGTTTATTGGTAAAAATGTACAAAGCTATTCACAAATGCTTGTAAGCGAATCAACAAGCTACTTTGGTTTATCGGAACTAATTAGTGGCGTGCTTAGCACAAACTTTTTTGCAGGTAATGGCAATATTGCCGACCTAGTTGATACGCTGCCTCGTGCACCTAAAGTAGCCGAAAACGCCGATACAATAATGATGTATGTTAATAAGCGCCCTTATATTCAATTAGATGGCGGAGACTGGACCCCATACCCGCAAAATTAATAGCATATATGCACGACCCCTTTTAAAACGCAGCTTACACGCTGCGTTTTTTAGTTTTAAGCTGCACGTTATTACAGTTTGATGTTTACAGGCGTGAGTTTACAGCGATAAAGGCGGTGGTTTGTCCAAATTTGTTTACAATTTACTGTATTGAATAACGGAGTTAGCGTATTATTCGGCTAATATAGTTTTTCCTTATTCGAGGATGTATGCGTCTAGATATTCATTGTGCCGACCGTGTAGGTATTGCCCAAGAGATCCTAAATATTTTAGTAAACTACGATGTTGACTTAAAAGGGATTGAGGTTGATTCGGTAAATTGCCGTATGTATGTAAGCTTTCCTGAAATTGAATTTGAGCAATTTCAAAAAATTATGCCTTCTATTCGTTTGATTGATGGCGTACATGATGTTCGCACAACCGCCTTTTTACCCTCTGAGCGAGAGCATAACGAATTAAATACACTGTTGCGTGCACTTCCCGATGGTGTTATCTCGATTGACGCAAAAGGGTGGGTACGTTTGTGTAACGACGCTGCCTGTAAAGACCTACAGTTGAGCGAAAAAGAAGTGGTAGGGGCCAATATTAATAACCTACTAAAAGGGTTTAACTTTACGCGTTGGTTAGAAGGCAAAGAAGTACTTGGACAAACAACCCGGGTAGATGTTGCTGGTGAAGACTTTATTGCCGATATTTTACCGATTGCCGTCCCGCAAGGTGGTGAAGGTGACGTGTTAGCTGGTGCGGTTATAAATATAAAATCGCAAAGCCGCCTTGGTCAGCAGGTCAGTGCCTTTAGGCGTTACGGGCAAGAAAGCTTTGCAACTATTCACAACTTTAGTACTGCTATGCGCCGTGTAGTGCGCGAAGCACGCAAAATGTCGCAGCTAGAAGCCCCCATTTTAATAACCGGAGAAACTGGCACAGGTAAAGAGCTCCTTGCTCGTGCGTGCCACTATGCCTCTAATCGTTCGGTTAAGCCGTTCATTGCACTTTCGTGCGCATCTTTGCCCGATGATGTGGCTGAATCTGAATTATTTGGTTACGCCGGATATGAAGAAAACACCGCACCTAAACGCGGGGTACTAGAGCAAGCCGATGGCGGTACTGTGTTTTTAGATGAAGTTGGCGAAATGTCTACACAGCTACAAACAAAGCTGCTGCGCTTTTTACAAGACGGCACATTTAGAAAAGTGGGCGACGAAAACGAAGTAAAAGTTAACGTGCGTATTATTGCAGCCACACAAAAAGATTTACCCGCAATGGTGCAAGAGGGCGTATTTAGAGAAGACTTATACTATCGAATTAATGTACTCACATTAGAGATTGCACCACTGAGAGACCGTAAAGCTGATGTGGGCCCATTAGCCGAGCACTTTATTCAAAAGTACGCGCAGCAAAACGGCCATGCAATTCCGCTTTTATCACAAGAGTGCTTAAGCTTTTTACAAGAATACCCGTGGCCAGGTAATGTGCGCCAGCTAGAAAATGCAATTTATCGGGCGGTGTCGTTACTTGATGATAGCGAGCTACGTGTAGAGCATTTGCAATTGCCTACTTTTACCCACGATTTAGGCTATTTAGAGTCAGATTTTGAAGGGTCGTTAGATCAAGCGGTAAAACGTTTTGAAGCAACCTTGCTACGTAAATTGTATCCGGCTTACCCAAGCTCAAGACAATTAGCTAAGCGTTTAGGGCTTAGCCACACTGCAGTGGCAAATAAACTACGAGATTACGGTATTAATCGCAAAACTGTTAAAGTTTAATAGCCGGCTTACTGGGCACTAGCTCTTAGTGCCCATGTTTTTAGTAACCCCATCAATGGCGATAGTTTCTATGCCATTTTCATCAAAATTAATCACTATGCTTGCGTTATTACGAGTAAAAAAGTAACTGCGGCCATTCAGCTCAATCACGTAATTGCCTTTTACGGGGTCTTTAAATTGCTGCTTTTTTAAACTGACAGTATGTTTACCTATTTGCCAATCAAACGCTTCAATAAAGCCATTATTAAACTCTTGTACCCACACTTGGCTATCGTCTTTAGCTAAAGTGATTGCTACCGAGTATGAGTTAGGTAATTGCGACATATCGTAGCTTTTGCTACCTATCGAAAATTTGCCAAGCTGCTGCTGCCATGCAAAGCCAAAATTAAAGGTTTTTTCTATACCTGTTGGGTAAGTTACCGTACCTGGGCCTTTAATTGTAAAATCGGCTAGTGCGCAGGTGCTAATGCATAATAAACTGGTTGTGAAAAGTGTCGCTAATTTATATTTCATACTATGACTTTTTTATATTTATAATTTGAGATTAAAACAGAACATTCGCCTTAACAAGTGGCTATGTTACACTGAGTTAACTTTATACTGGTAAGACCTTCTCGTGAACTTATATATTAGACTTCTTTTATTATTTTTTAAAATTAAGCGCAACCGCGACTACCAACAGTTACTTGATACTGTTGATATTGATTACAAAGCACTGCCAACAGACTGCGATATAAACCTGCATCTAACAAACTCGCGTTATTTGGCTATGATGGACTTGTCGCGCACTTGGATGATTGAGCGAATTGGTCTATTAAAACAAGTAATGAAGCGCCGTTGGTTTCCTATTGTTAATGCTACAGCCATAACTTATATTCGCGATATTAAACCTATGCAGCGTTATACCATTAGTACCAAGCTGGTGGGGTGGGATCATAAATATTTTTACATTGAACAAAAGTTTCATTCTGCGCGTGGCCTGCACGCTATAGCGTATGTGCGCGGTGTGTTTAAAAACAAAAAAGGCATTGTCAGTATTGAAGAAATGCTTGAAGTAGCCGAGTTTGATGGTGTAGCGCCTATTTTACCAAGCGAAATTATGCACTGGAAAGAAATGCTTGAGCAAAAAAAGGTGAATAACCTTCCTAAATAATTTTCATAAAATAAGGCCTTTCGGCCTTAAACACATAGAACATAGGCGCTGCAAACTTAATTAAAAGCTATACCTTACACCAAACATGGCAACGACAGGGTCAAGCTCAACGGTTGATGTAAGGGCTTTTGCACCGTTTGCATACACTGTGGCATCGGTATCTATATCAATCATTGATACCATGGCATGTAGCCCCCAATGTTGATCGATTTTATAGTTAGCGCCTACTTGTGCAATAAAGCCAAACGAATCATCGAGTTTTACTTCAACATCGTCAGTGCCTAGGGTTGCTTTTAGCGCTTGAGAAGGCTGCTCGTCAAAAAAGGTGGTGTAATTTAACCCTACACCAATAAACAGGCGTAGCGCGTAACTTGTATCTAAAAAGTGGTATTGCGCAACCAATGATGGCGGAAGCTGTTTGATGTCGGCAATTTTATTGCCAGCTAACCCACCTGCGCCATTTACATCGTGCGAAAACGGTGTAGCGGCAATAAGCTCTACCACCCACTTATCGTTAAATGCATAATCGATTGTAATACCTAGCTGCGTGTCAGAGTCGCCTTTTAGACCCAGGGTTGGCGCTTCGTTAATTGCCGAGCTGCTGTTATCTGGATTTACATTAATAGCGCCAACATTAACGCTAAGGTTAGCGTGTGCCGCAGGGGTAATAGCAAGTAAAGAGGTAAGTAATGCAATGCTGATTTGGGTTTTCATGTTGTGCTCCAATAACTACTTTTTGATTGACGCTATTATTACAATCTCCGAGCGTTGAAAACCTGTTCTAGATCAAAGTTTCAAAAATGTTTGAAGTATCTGAACCCTTTTCTTGATTTAGATTAAAGTCAGTGCAAAAAGTATTTTAATTAATTGACACAGCTATGTATTTAACGGTCATCGCACTGTATTAACTTTGCCATTATTTGGTCATATTCTCGCGCTTTAATAATCTCTCTTATGGTTATTGAGTGTGTTGTTATGTCTGTTGCAAAAGTATCGCAAAACAGTGTAAGTAAACCTTTAAGCGCGGTGGTAAAAAATACGCAAACGCTTATTAGGTTTGAGTCTGTAACGCCTAATCAAGGCGGTGCCATAGATTGGCTTAGCAATGAGTTAACTGCGCTTGGCTTTAACTGTGAGCAGTTTATTTGTGAAGGCGTTACCAATTTAATTGCCTACGTTAGTTTTGAACAAGAAGGGCCATGTGTTGCGTTTTCTGGGCATATTGATGTTGTGCCCGCAGAGTCGGGCAATTGGCTAAGCCCGCCTTTCGCCGGCAATATTATTAATAGTGCCGTGTATGGTCGCGGCGCTGCCGATATGAAAGGCGGCGTGGCGGCTATGCTTGGTGCTACTAAGGCACTATTAAAAGAGACTAAAAGTAAAAAAGGGCGTTTTTACTGGCTTATTACCTCCGATGAGGAAGGAGAGGCCGTATTTGGCTCAGAGGTAATAGCCGCGCGTTTAGCAAAAAATAATATACAGCTTGATGGCTGTATTGTTGGTGAGCCGACAAGCTCTACACACGTAGGCGATACAATTAAAAATGGTCGCCGAGGCGCTATTTCTTCTCGTATAAAAGTACACGGCAAGGCCGGACATGTTGCCTACCCACAGACCACTATAAATGCTGCGCATATTGCGGGTAATATTGTAAATTGTTTAAGTAATTTAACATGGCCTGACGATGAGCCAAGCTCTAAAACCACCTTGCAAGTGACCGGCATTAATATAAATAATGTTGTTGATAATTTAGTGCCTAGTGAATGCGAAATTACCTTTAATGTGCGATATAGCCATGGTTATACAAGCAATGCAATAAAGCACTTTATATCAGCGGCGCTGAGTGAATACGCTCAACACCTTGAGATTGAATGGGAGCGAGCGTGTGAGCCCTATTATACGCCACCAACAAACGGGTGGAGTTTATTGCAGCAGTTAGAGCACACCATTTATGCGCAAACAGGGAGTTACCCCATGTTAAGTACCAGTGGCGGTACTTCTGATGGCCGATTTTTTGCAAACCAGCATACCCAAGTTATTGAATGCGGAGTTAAAAATAGTACCATTCATCAGGTAAACGAACATGTTCCGGTTGATGATTTACTTAAAATTGAGGCCATTTACACAGACTTATTAGCGCGAATTTTTAGCCATACATAGTAATCGCCCAATAAAAATAAACAGCGAGAATCACCTCGCTGTTTGTTTGAGTAGGGCGTGTTGATCTTTAATGATTGAGTTTGCAGCAGTATGTTTGGTTTTTAGGCAAGGCAGAGCCTATGAAGTGTGGTTATTCCCCATAAATAGGCGATAACGCAGCATAAATGCCAAACATGCGCTGCCCTTCGGGTTCTGCCTAGGGGCGATAAACTCTTTGTTGCTCGGTTTTTACTTAGCCCACTAGGTTACAAACCTCGCGCCGCGATTAAATCGCCCCTAGATTGAACAAATTTCAATCCGTAAAGTTCAACACGCCCTAACCTAAATAGCGCTTGGCTTTATTTTCTTTTACGTTTTGTAAATCTACCAGCACTAACCCATCAATACAGTTGTTAAAGTCGGGGTCGATACTAAAGCTTAAAAACTTTACGCCGCCAGGCTTGCACAGCTCAGTATATTGCTTAAATAGCGTAGGAACTTGTGCCCCCATATTGGCCAGTACATGTTTTAATTCTACAAAGTCTTCTTTTACATCGTTGCCACTAAAAACAGTTTTACACTGAGTGAGTTGTTGCTCGCTTAATTTAAACTCGTTATTTGGGGTGGCGAGGTGTTGCTCTGATTTATAATAATGTTGATAGTAATGCACGAGCATGGCTTTTGCTTGTTCAGGTAAGGCGTTAGAAACGCTCACCGCGCCAAATAAGTAACGATATTGCGGGTAGTTTTTAATAAATGCGCCAATACCGTACCATAAGTAGTCTAAGCTTTTACGCCCCCAATATTTAGGTTGCACAAAGCTGCGGCCAAGTTCTATACCTTGCTCTAAATACGGTTTCATTGCTTGTGTGTAACTAAATAAACTATCGGTGTATAAGCCTTCTCGGCCATGTTTCTCTATTATTTCCTTTGCACAAGCAAGGCGATATGCACCCACTAATTCTAGCTGCGTAGGATCCCACAGCACTAAGTGTTGATAATCCATATCATATTTGTCGATGTCGCGGCGTTTTCCGCTGCCTTCACCTACCGCTCTAAAGGCAATTTCTCTCAGTCGTCCAAGCTCTCTAAACACTGGAGAGCTGCCAGTGTACTGGTATAAATGAATATGCATGCCATCTTGTGTTTTGCCTAATAACTGACAACTCTCTATGGCTTTTTTAAGCTCTTTGCGGCACTCAGGTATTGCAATAGGAGTTTGGGTTTTAAGGGGAAGGGGCTTTTTAGTGGTAAGGCGATAAAGTTGCTTGCGAATGAGATTAACGATTTCTTTATCTTTTAAGTTTTCGATTAAATATGACTCAGGCGGAATGGAAGCACCAATTTCAAACTCTAATGACTTTTGTCGCTGCTTAAACATTTCTTTTACTAATAATAAGCTCGCAAGTGGTTTGTAAATCATTGAGGTGCCATAAAAAAGCGGGCTGTTTTTGGCCTTTATATAAATAGGTAAAACAGGGCTGTTTGCTTTTTTAGCCATGCGTAAAAAGCCACTGTTCCACTTGCAATCTTTAATACCGGTAGGGCTTAAACGCGAGACCTCTCCCGCAGGAAAAATAAGTAACGCACCTTCATCTTTTAAGTGTCTTTGTATATTACTTAATTCTTGTTTTTTACTGGTTCCCGATAAATTATCTACTGGCAACAGCAATGAATGCATAGGGGTGACCGACATTAGCATGCGATTGGCAACCACTTTTAAATCTTGCCTAACGCTGGAAAGTACTTTTATCAGCGCAAGTGCGTCGAGCGAGCCAATGGGATGGTTAGCCACAATAACCAACTTACCTTCGCTGGGTATGTTTTCAATTTGTTTTGGTTTGTAGCGGGTATCAAAGTCAAGCTCATCAAGCACTTGTTCAACAAACTCTAGCCCTTGTAAATGGGGGTAAGCATCGCCAAAGGCGACAAATTCTTGTTCATGTAATAAGTAGCCTAGCCCCTTTTTAACTAAACCTTTTACTTTAGGGGAGTTCTCTAATTGTGGTAAGTTTGCTGCTATTACTTTATCAACGCTTATCATATTAACCTCATTTACAATTTGGCCTATTCGCCATCCTGTTTAGAGTAAAAAAAGGGTGTGACAGTTACTTTGCAGTTGTGTGACTTTTTAAAGAGCACATAACGAGCTGCTCAGTTGTTTATTAGTGTAGATAAAATTTATTTAATAAAATTAGGAGCTTCTATGTCGGTATTAGTAGCCATTACCGGGCGAGATAATACAAAGCTAATTGCAAAGCTAAAAGAGCTATTACCCAATGAAGAGATAATGCAATGGCCAGAGTGTAAAAAGCTCAACAATGTAGAGTTTGTATTAGCCTGGAATGCACCAGATGATTTGTGGCAGCAATTACCTAACTTAAAAGCGGTGTCATCGTTTGGAGCGGGTGTAGATAGTATTAATATGTCTTTATTGCCTAAAAAGGTAGACGTGGTTCGCATTGTTGATACTGAGCTTGCTCAAGATATGGCAGAGTACGTGCTAGGCCATGTACTTGCGCACAAGCTGCGTTTAAAAGAGTATTTTGTTAAGCAATCACAATGCAATTATAAACCTAAGCGCGCATATAAATATAATCACGTGGGTATTTTAGGGTTTGGTGAGCTAGGTAAAGCGTGCGCCAAAAAACTAACCCTGAATGGCTTTACGGTAAGCGCTTGGTCAAAAACTGAAAAAAGTGATGAGCAGGTGCATCTATATTCTCAGCAGCAAGGCCTTAATGAAATGCTGCCTACAATTGACTACTTGGTATGCCTACTGCCGCTAACAAAAGATACTAAGGGTATTATTAATGCCGATTTATTAGCTAAGTTACCGGCCCATGCGTGTGTAATTAACGTTGCCAGAGGAGAGCACCTAGTAGAGCAAGATTTAATAAACGCACTTAACAGTGAAATGTTAAGGGCTGCCACGCTCGATGTATTTACCCAAGAGCCGCTACCGCAAGACCACCCATTTTGGCATAACGCTAACATAACGATTACACCACACTGCGCCGCGTTATCTGATTTAAATAGCGTAACAGCGCAAATTGCAGAAAATATTAATCGCCTAAAAAGCGGCCTTACATTAAATAATCGGGTTAATAGAACAAAAGGTTATTAATAGATAGCAAAACAGTTTAACAAACAGCTTGTTAACATTTGTAATTTTAATTATTGTGAAGTTTAGTCACTACAATAAAAATAATAAGAGTAACGTATGAAATCAAGTCAAGGCGGAGTAAAACTAAGTTTAGTAGTGGTTTCTATTATAGTGCTAGGCGTGTCTGCTTGGTTTAACCAAGCAAGTGCCGATCAAGTGCCACAAAGCAAAAGTTCACAAACTTCACAAAGTGAATAAGTGCATTTGCAGGCAAATTATAAAAAGTGGACTCTATTAATTTGTTTTTGGCTTAATAAAGCCAGATCATTAAAGAGTACCCACCTTTCATTAGGCCATTTAATTACTAAAGTGCGCTTCGTTACTGGTATTTAGTAAAATAAGTTAATTAGTACCGTTTAGCATGGATCTCTCGGTTTTCATGCTTTTTCTCATCACTTTTTTTAAGCAACACATATGTTGCGCCACTGCCACCATGGTGCTTTAAAGCGGTATGATACGCTAATACCGCGGGTAGAGCCTGTAGCCACTTATTAACATAGCTCTTTAGTATACCGGGCTTAGCTTTATTTTTTATACCAATGCCATGGCGAACTAGTACAACGCGAATGTTTCGCTGGTGGCAATCAGTAATAAAGTTAAATAATGTTGTGCGTGCGTTTTTAAGTAATTGGCCATGCAAATCTAATGTGGCATCAACTTGGTATTTAGCTAAGCGTAAGTTTTTAAATACTGCGCTTTGTACGCCATCTTTTTTAAAACTGAGTAATGCATGCGGGTCTAAAAGCTCTACATGCTCAGATTGTAAGTAATTTTCGTCATTCGCAAGGCTAAGCTCGGCAGCTTTGCGTTTTTCTTGTTGGGCAAGGGTGGCACTGGGATTACTTGCAAGGGGAGTTACAGTATCGTGGTTTATAGGTTTTACATCTTCCATAGAAGATAAAAATAAATCGAAATCAGATAAAGACATAGTAAGACCTAAATAAGGATTAATACGAGATAAATTTTATCTTAGTTCAATCTGTTCCCCAAGCCTTTTAATTTTTTCAAATAAAAAAGCCCAGCAAGGCTGGGCTATAAAATATTCTAAGGGGAAATGTTAACTCTGAGTTACATTAAATTGTCCAAACGTATATACCTTGAACAAGTAAAATGTATTGATCAACACTAAACTCATATTCGAAATAACACTCGACGACATTAAATCCAAGCTAAAAGACAAAAATAACAGACCACATGCACTAATCGCTGCAACACGCAGTATTGTTATGTGGTTAATAAAGAATGCACCTAAACCTAGTGCAAGTAATACAGTGTTTAAAAGCCAATCTAGCTCGTTTAGCATGGTCGTTTCAATAGTTCAGTTGTTGAAAAAAGGAGCGCCATTATGTTGATCTTTTGCACACCTTTCAACCAAGTAATTTTAAATTTTCAGATTAGTTTTTTTAATGCTAAATATAGCTAGCTAGTGCTGCAAAAAAGCCATTATTTTTTATTAGTTGGTACTTTTGACAGCTTTGCGGCGCCTTCATATCTGCGCATAAATAAAGGGCATTGCGCTTCTCGTCTAGCTGCGGGTGTAAGTTTGAATCAAGTAATGTACGGCCATACCCAAAGACCCCAGACCAATAAATACTTTCGCTCACTAACCCTAATTTTTTATAGGTGAGCAAAGTTGGTTTTGGAAAAATAATGGCTACAGCAAAAATGATAGCCAGCGTAATAAGTAACCCTTTTTTAGACTTTACAGGCTGCTCTGCTGGGGTTGATGTTGGGTTAGCTGAAGATTGCGGTGCTGTTTGCGGCCTATTGCGGGGCTTTTTTACAGGGGTTTTTCTTTTTTGTGGTGTTTTACCAAGCAATGATTGTTTTTTTGTGTTGTTTGACATAAAGCAAATCTGGCCTTTTGAGCGTAGGTCTCTATAATAAAATGATTAAATATCTAGTTATATAATAACTTATACAATGCTTTTAGCCTACGAGGAAGATACATGGATACGCAGCTATCAATTTTAATAGTAGATGATGTTAGCACAGTGCGTAGTTTTTTGAGCCAAACGCTCATGCACTTAGGAATAGAAAACGTTAAAGAGGCTTCAACGGCTAAACAATGCATTAGCGAATGCCAATCAGCTAATTACAATATGATTTTTTTAGATATTGAACTGCCTGACGGCGATGGTAAAGAGTTAATCGCGCAAATTAATGATATTAACCCTGAAACTAATGTGGTGATGGTGTCGGCCCATTCTGCAGTAGAAAATGTTAAAGAAGCCATCGATAAAGGTGCTAAAGGATTTGTGGTTAAGCCATTTACGCCTAAAAAAATTGCGGCCATGTTGAAAAAGTTTTATCCCGATTTGGAAAACGTTTAACCAGCTTTAATAGTAATGCGTTAAATTAGCTTAAAGTTTAGCGGATTGCTAAATACCAAATTTTAGATATAAAAAAACCGGCCTAGGCCGGTTTTTTAATCATAAAACAAATTATAGCGCTTTAATTTTAGCTGCTAAACGGCTCTTATGACGAGCTGCTTTGTTTTTATGAATTAGACCCTTAGTTGCGTAACGGTCTAGGATAGGTGTAGCAACAGAGAAAGCTTGCTGTGCAGCTTCTTTATCGCCAGCTTCAATAGCAGCGGTTACTTTTTTGAAGTAAGTACGCATCATTGAACGACGGCTTGCGTTGTGCTGACGGTTTTTTTCGCTAGTGATAGCGCGTTTTTTTGCAGACTTGATGTTAGCCAAGGTTTGCTCCTAACAATCTTAAATAAAGCTTAAATTAAAGGCCGTGGAATATGCCTGTTTTTATCATGAATGTCAATTTAAATTTAACAACTCAAGAAAAACTGCTCCTTATAACGAACATCAATTTGCCGCTTTAGCAGTTAATATCGCTATTGTAACAAAGCACAGACGCCCAGCCTAGTGCTTTAAAGCGATTTATAAAAAAGACTGTGGCATAATTGCGCTAACTAAAGGTTTTTAAGTAGGTTTAAGGTGTCAAAAGGATTATTTCGCTCCGGTATGATTGTAAGTTGTATGACAATGATATCGCGTATTTTAGGGTTAGTACGAGACGCTGTCGTTGCAAACTTATTAGGTGCTAGTGCAGCTGCTGATGTTTTTTTGTTTGCTAACCGTATTCCCAATTTTTTACGCCGACTATTTGCTGAGGGGGCTTTTGCTCAGGCATTTGTGCCTGTACTTAGCGAAATTAAAGAACACCATGGCGATGATAAAGTTAAGTTATTTGTAGCACAGGCTGCCGGTACGCTGGGCACTATTTTGCTTTGCGTGACTATTTTTGGCGTTATTGCCTCGCCTGTTATTGCCGCGTTATTTGGTACTGGCTGGTTTATAGATTGGTGGCAAGGTGGCCCTAATGCAGAAAAGTTTGTGCTGGCAAGCTCCTTATTAAAGTTAACTTTTCCGTATTTGTTATTTGTTAGTTTGGTAGCACTTAGCGGTGCAGTAATGAATGTGTATAACCGCTTTGCAGTGGCTGCTTTTACGCCCGTATTACTTAATGTTTCAATTATTACCTGCGCCATTTTATTGCACGACAAATTTAGCGTGGGGGCGTATGCGTTAGCTATTGGTGTATTTGTGGGCGGGGTGGTGCAATTGTTGTTTCAGTTACCATTTTTATACCGAGCAAAAATGCTGGCACGTCCTCGTTGGGCGTGGCAAGACGAGAACGTTAAAAAAGTGCGTAAGCTTATGCTACCGGCATTATTTGGTGTTTCAATAAGCCAAATTAACCTCCTGCTCGACACCATGATTGCCTCGCTATTAATGACGGGCTCTATCGCATGGCTTTATTACTCAGATAGGTTAATTGAGTTTCCACTTGGTTTATTTGGTATTGGTATTGCCACTGTTATTTTACCCGCACTTTCTAAATTGCATAGCAGTAAAAAGCTCAGTGATTTTCAGCATACGTTAGATTGGGGTGTGCGTTTTGTGATTTTTTTAGGCATACCCGCCATGGTTGGTTTAATGATTATAAGCCCGCTTATCATTACTGTGCTATTTGATCACGGTGCATTTAAAGACGCTGATGTTGATCATGTTAAAGCGGTAAGCTTAGGGGTGGTTGCCTACTCGGTAGGGTTAGTTAGCTTTATGCTTATTAAAGTATTAGCGCCGGGTTTTTACTCGCGCCAAGATACCAAAACACCTGTGCGCATTGGTATTATTACGCTGGTGCTTAATATGGTATTTAATATTATGTTAGCCCCGTTTATAGGATATTTAGGGCTTGCTTTAGCAACGTCTATGTCGGCCAGCTGCAATGCTTTTTTACTTTACAGGCAACTTAAAAAAGAAAACGTGTATCAGTTTTCTGCAATGAGCCTGCGCTTTAGCGTAAAGTGCATTGTGGCAAGCTTGGTAATGGGCGCTTTAACGTGGTACGTCAGCAGCCGTTATTATTGGGCTACATGGCATTTTTCTGAGCAAGTAATGTTGTTAATTGTATTGCTAGTAATTGCTGCAATAAGTTACTTTGCGGTGCTGTTTTTACTTGGTGTAAGACTAAATACGATAAAAAGTGTAGCAACTACTGAATCAAACTAAAAAAAAGATTATAATCGGCAGCCCTGTGGTTTTGAACGATTTTAAAGTCGTTAATAATACTCGCTGAAAAAGGCATTAGGTGGCATGGAGTTAATTAGAGGTATACACAATATTCGAGCGCAGCATTATGGTTGTGTGTTGACTATTGGTAATTTTGACGGTGTGCATTTAGGCCATGGCGAAGTGTTAAAAGGGCTGTTAGCGGATGCCAAAGCACATAACTTACCCAGTACTGTGATGTTATTTGAGCCGCAGCCGCAAGAGTTTTTTGCTAAAAACAATGCGCCAGCTCGGCTTACTCGGTTACGCGACAAACTCAGATTACTAAGTAACTTAGGTATTGAGCGGGTTATTTGTATTAGCTTTAACCAACAATTTGCCAATATGCACGCTGAGCAATTTGTTAGTGATATTTTAATTAAAAAGCTAGGCGTTAAAGCACTCACAGTAGGTGATGATTTTAAATTTGGTAAACAGCGCCAAGGGAATTTTAATTTACTGCTCAGTATGGGCAAACAAGCGGGCATGGATGTAAAAAGCACCGCGAGTTTTCGCCAATTAAATGCTAGAGTAAGCAGCACACTAATACGTGAAGCATTAGCCGCAGGCGACTTAGAAAATGCTAAGTTAATGCTAGGGCATAATTATGCTATTTCAGGGCGTGTAATACATGGTTGGAAAAGAGGGCGAGAGCTTGGTTTTCGAACTGCAAATATAGCGCTTAAACGCCAAGTTTGCCCTGTAAATGGGGTGTTTGCCGTAAAAGCAAACATTGCCGGGAAACACGTTTATGGGGTAGCCAATATTGGTAACAAGCCCACTTTTAATGGAACTCGTGCTTTGTTAGAAGTTCATCTTTTTGACTTTGCACAAGATATATATGGACAGTTTATGCACGTGGAGTTAATAAAAAAACTTCGCGATGAGAAAAAATTCGAGACATTAACACAGTTAACGGCACAAATTGCAACCGATGTTGCCGCCGCAAAACAGTGTTTTGGTTTAAATTAGGTAGCCGATAGATACGGAAAGTAGGATTAATGAGCGACTACAAACATACTTTGAATTTACCGGAAACACAGTTTCCAATGCGTGGCAATTTGGCACAACGTGAACCAAAAATGCTTAAAGCATGGTATGAAGACGACCTGTACGGTCAAATTCGCAGCGCTAAAAAAGGTAAAAAGACCTTTATTTTGCATGACGGCCCTCCGTATGCAAACGGCGATATCCATTTAGGCCACTCAGTAAATAAAATTTTAAAAGACATAATTGTTAAGTCTAAAACTTTATCTGACTTTGATGCACCTTATGTGCCTGGTTGGGACTGTCATGGTTTGCCAATTGAGTTAATGGTTGAGAAAAAAGTAGGCAAGCCAGGCGTTAAAGTAACCGCGAGCGAGTTTCGTGAAAAATGCCGTGCTTACGCTAAAAAGCAAGTTGAAGGTCAAAAAGTAGACTTTAAACGTTTAGGTGTGTTTGGCGATTGGGACAAACCTTACTTAACAATGAACTATGACTTTGAAGCAAACGCTATTCGCGTGCTAGGTCGTATTATTAAAAATGGCCACCTTCATAAAGGTGCAAAGCCTGTGCATTGGTGTACAGACTGTGGTTCTGCATTAGCAGAGGCCGAAGTAGAGTACCAAGATAAGCAATCTCCAGCGATTGACGTACGTTTTACATTTGCAGATCAAGACGCGGTTGTTAATGCCTTTGATTTAGCCGATGGCCATACAGGCCAAGGCAGTGTAGGTACTGTTATTTGGACTACAACGCCGTGGACCTTACCCGCTAACCGTGCGGTAGCAGTGCATGCAGATTTAGAGTACGCCTTAGTACAAGTAGATGATGAAGGCTCACAGCAACGTTTAATTTTAGGCTCAGAGCTTGTTAAAGATGCAATGGACCGTTATGGCTTTAATCATTTCCACGTACTAGGTTATGTTAAAGGTGCAGCACTTGAAAACTTACACGTTGCTCACCCATTTTACGATTTTGATGTACCGGTAATTGTAGCAGACCATGTTACTACTGACTCAGGTACGGGTGTGGTACATACCGCGCCAGGCCATGGTCAAGAAGATTTCGCGGCAGGCTTAAATTACAATCTTGAAGTAGCAAACCCTGTGGGCGCGAATGGCGTTTACCTGCCTGATACAGAATTATTTGCTGGTCAGCATGTATTTAAAGCAAATGCCAGTGTAATTGACGTACTAACAGAGCGCGGTGCTTTAATGCATCATCATGCGCTTACGCATAGCTACCCGCATTGTTGGCGCCACAAAACGCCTATTATTTTCCGTGCTACACCGCAGTGGTTTGTAAGCATGGATCAGGCTAACTTACGTCAAGACTCGTTAAGCGAAATTAAAAACACCCAATGGTTGCCAGAGTGGGGCGAAAGCCGCATTGCGAACATGGTTGAAGGTCGCCCAGATTGGTGTATTTCACGCCAACGTACTTGGGGTGTGCCAATTGCTTTATTTGTTGATAAAGACACTGGTGCTTTACACCCAAATACGCAAGCGCTTATTGAGCAAGCTGCAGAGCTGGTAGAAAAATCAGGCATTCAAGCATGGTATGACCTAGAGCCTGCCACCTTGTTAGGCGAAGAAGATGCCAAGCAATACATGAAAGTACAAGATACGTTAGATGTATGGTTTGATTCGGGCGTAACACATGCGTGTGTTGTTGATGCACGTGAAGAGTTAGTTGGCCCAGCCGATTTATACCTAGAAGGTTCTGATCAGCACCGTGGTTGGTTTATGTCATCAATGATGACCTCAGTTGCTATTAACGGTCACGCACCTTACAAGCAAGTACTAACGCACGGCTTTACCGTAGATGAAAACGGCCGCAAAATGTCAAAATCGTTAGGCAACGTTATTTCACCACAAAACGTGATGAATAAACTTGGCGCTGACATTTTACGTTTATGGGTAGCCTCTACCGATTACACCGCCGAAATGACGGTATCGGATGAAATATTTAAACGCTCTGCAGATCGTTACCGCCGTATTCGTAACACTAGCCGTTACTTGTTAGCTAACTTAAGTGGTTTTGATCCAAAAACAGACCAAGTTGCTGTTGATGATATGGTTGAGCTTGATAAGTGGATTGTTGGCCGTGCAGCCCAATTACAAGAAGAAATTTTAGCAGCTTACGATAGCTACCAAATGCTATTAGTAACGCAAAAGCTAATGAACTTCTGTACAGGTGAGCTTGGTTCGTTCTACTTAGATGTAATTAAAGACCGCCAGTACACAGCAAAAAGCGACAGTCATGCACGTCGTTCTTGTCAAACTGCGCTTTATCATATTGCTGAAGCAATGACTCGTTGGATGGCGCCAATTATGAGTTTTACAGCTCAAGAAATTTGGGAAGCACTACCGGGCGAGCGTAGCGATTACGTATTTACATCGGTATGGTACGACGGTTTACATGCACCGACAAACAGCCAATTTAGCAACGATGACTGGCAAGCGATTCTAAATGTACGTGACGAAGTAAACCGCGTACTAGAAGCAGCCCGTAAAGAAGAAGTAATTGGCGCAACGTTACAAGCAAGCGTTAACTTATACGCCGAAAAAGCACTGGCTGATAAGTTAGCAGCATTAGGTGATGAACTACGTTTTGTATTACTAACGTCTGCGGTCACTGTATCTGGAGTAGATAGCCAGCCAAGTGATACACAAACAACTGAAATTGAAGGTTTGTACATTAGCGTAGTAGCCACAGATGCAACTAAATGTGAGCGTTGTTGGCATTACAGCGATGATGTAGGTTCAGAGCCTGCACACCCTGAAATTTGTGGTCGTTGTGTAAGCAATGTTGACGGCGAAGGTGAAAAGCGTCAATTCGCTTAGGAGCTTTACTCAGTGAGCAAACTAGCCCAAAAAAGTGGTTTAGTGTGGCTTTGGTTAAGTCTATTACTGCTTGTAATAGACTTTGCCACTAAAACACTTGTTGTAAATACCATGGCTTATCAAGAGTCGATTAATTTACTGCCTGTTTTTAGTATTACCTACGTACATAACTATGGAGCGGCCTACAGCTTTTTAAGTGAAGCGGGTGGCTGGCAACGTTGGTTTTTAAGCTTTATTGCCATTGCTATTAGTACGCTATTAGTGTGGTGGTTAAAGCGTTTACCAGCGACAAATAAAATATTATGTAGTGCTTATGCGTTAGTGCTTGCTGGCGCTATTGGTAATTTATATGACCGTGTTGCTTATGGTTATGTAATTGACTTTATACATGTGTTTTATAAAAACTCGCATTTTCCAGTATTTAATATTGCCGACTGTGCAATTTGTATTGGTGCCGCATTATTATTATTTGATGCCTTTACAGGCGAAAGTCCGAAGGAGCATAAAGCATGAGCCAAGCTGTAATTGGTGAAAACTCAGAGGTTATTTTTCACTTTTCTATTAAACTAGAAGATGGCTCTGCCGCAGACTCAACCAAGGTGCATAATAAACCAGCCAAGTTAACGATGGGTGATGGCAGCTTAACGGCTAATTTTGAAAAGTGCTTACTAGGTTTAAGTGCAGGCGAAAGCAAAACGTTTGAGTTAGAACCAGAAGACGCCTTTGGCCAACCTAATCCAGATAATATTTACTATGTAGAACGCAGTAAATTTGGTGCAGAAACGCCAGCTAAAGTCGGCGCAATTATTGCCTTTACTCAGCCAGATGGTACTGAGCTGCCAGGACTGGTACGCGAAGTACAAGGTGAGTCGGTTACTATAGATTTTAATCATCCGTTAGCAGGTCAACGTTTAACGTTTGAAGTAGATATTATTGAGGTGCAAGGCTAATGGATATTTTATTAGCGAACCCGCGAGGCTTTTGTGCAGGGGTAGACCGTGCAATTAGCATAGTAGAGCGCGCTTTAGATATTTTTGAAAAGCCAATTTACGTACGCCACGAGGTCGTTCATAACCGCTACGTAGTAGATGGTTTAAAAAACCGTGGTGCCGTATTTGTTGAAGAGCTAGACCAAGTACCTGATGACAGCATTGTTATTTTTAGCGCCCACGGTGTATCGCAAGCAGTACGCTCAGAAGCTAAACGCCGCGATTTAAAAGTGTTTGACGCAACATGCCCATTAGTTACTAAAGTGCATATGGAAGTAACGCGTGCGAGCCGTAAAGGTATTGAGTGTATTTTAATTGGTCACCATGGTCACCCAGAAGTTGAGGGTACTATGGGGCAGTATGACAATAACGACGGTGGTATTTACCTTGTAGAAACCGCAGAAGATGTTGCCAAACTTAACGTTAAAAATGCTGATAACCTATTTTATTGTAGCCAAACAACGCTTTCAGTAGATGACACTGCAGATGTAATTGATGCGCTGCGCGAAAAATTCCCAGCAATTGATGGCCCGCGCAAAGATGACATTTGCTATGCGACACAAAACCGTCAAGATGCTGTGCGTGATTTAGCAGACAAAGTAGATGTGTTATTAGTTGTGGGGGCAAAAAACAGCTCTAACTCTAACCGTTTACGTGAACTTGCAGATAAAATGGGCACAACCGCTTATTTAATCGATGATGCAACAAATGTTGAAGCACAGTGGTTTGGCGAAACTAACGCTGTGGGAGTAACTGCGGGGGCTTCTGCGCCAGAAGTGCTTGTACAACAAGTTATTGCACGCTTAAAAGAGCTTGGCGGCAAGCAGGTAGTTGAAAACCCAGGTGAAGAAGAGAATATCGTATTTGCCGTTCCTGTTGAGCTGCGTTAATCTATATAAATTAATTATTTAGATTACAAGGAGAGCCGTTATGAGCAAGTTGCCGCAAGGTGAAACATTGCTTTTTTCGGCTCTTTTTAATGAGCGCGGGGTACTTGCCACGCTTATTGTTACCCAAGTTGTTGCTACTATCTTAGCGTTTGCTCCTTTTGTTGAAGGGGATAGCTGGCAAAGCCTTGGCGTAATTAGTTTATTTTCTCATATGACCGTTTTGGTCAGCATTTCTGCTTTATACTCTTTTCGGGGTGTTTTACAAAAAAAGCCGCAAACCACCCAACTTTTTGCTTTTTTTATTTCCTTTTTAGTCAGCACCGCTTTATTTAGTGTGCTGTGTGCCCGCTACTTTTTAGATATTACAAATAATGAAACGAGTATTTATTTTGTATTACGAAACTGCTTAATTGTTTTTTTGATCACGGCTTTATTTGTACAGTTTTTACTGATTTATTTTGAAAAAGAGCAGCAAACAAAAGCGCTTTCGCGCGCGGAGCTTGATGCTTTGCAAGCCAGAATTCGCCCTCATTTTTTGTACAATAGCCTTAATACCGCCGCCGAGCTAACACATCATGATGCCGATGCTGCAGAGCAAGCAATACTTGCGCTTGCGGCGTTGTCGCAAGCGGCTATGCGCTCGGGGCAGCGCGTTTCTCTCGAAGATGAGCTGACCTTATCAAAACAATATGTTGCGCTGGAAACTTGGCGCTTTGGCAGTCGTTTAAAGCTAAATTGGCAAGTGCCTGCTGATTTACCAGATATTAGTATTCCGTGCTTAACCCTTCAGCCGTTAATAGAAAATGCGGTATGCCATGGGGTAGAGCCCAGTGAAACAGGGGCCGTTATTAGTGTAGAGCTACACGTCACAACAGGGTATTTAACATTGATTGTTTCTAACCCGATCACTCATAATGAGGCGCTAAAAAGACCAAATAATGGCATGGCACTTGAAAATATTCGCCAGCGATTGTTTATATATTACAAAGAAAAAGCCCAACTAACGATCACACAAAAAGAGGATGTATTTAGAGTAAAAGTGGTGATCCCTAAGCAGTTTGAGAGCCCCCAATGAATGTTGTAATTATTGATGATGAACCGCTAGCTCGCGCTAGAATAAAGCGGCTACTGCAGCACAACGAGCATATTTTAGTTAAAGGCGAAGGTGATAACGGCGCGCAGGGGCTTGCCATTATCAAGCAGGTTCATCCCGATTTGGTTTTTTTAGACATAGATATGCCGGGTATTAATGGCCTAGAGGTAGCGCAGCAACTCAATACGCTGAGCGTGCCACCGGCAATAGTATTTGTAACGGCTTACCCCGAGCATGCACTTGATGCTCTACAGCTCAGTGCCGCAGGATACTTAGTAAAACCCGTTACTGAACAGGCATTAAATAAAGTGTTAGCGCAAGCAGGGCGTTTAAATAAAGCGCATATGCAAAAGCAGCAATCTACAAAAATTAGTTATCAGCTTGGTGGCACAATAAAAAGTATTGAACTTGATCAAGTGTATTACTTTAATGCCCAAGAAAAATACACCAATATGGTATTTAAAGAGGGCGAGGCCCTAATTGAACAAAGCTTAAAACAACTTGAGCAACGCTTCCCAACGCAATTATTACGTATTCACAGAAACACGCTCATAAACAAACAAAAGCTTGTTGCCATGCATACTCAAAGCCCTGGTGTACATAACGTAGAACTAGCCGGATGTAAGGAGCAATTAAGCGTAAGTAGGCGAGAGCTAAAAACAGTAAAAAATGCACTAAGTTAGAGCCTGTTATATTTTAGGTTGAATTTGTAGTAGGTTGCTTGGCTTTTTAAGTAAGGCAGAGACCGTTATCGAGCCCACTAAATTAGCAGCATTGCGCTGGAATTAAATCGCTTCTAGATAGAGTAACTTTAATCCTCAAAGCTCAATTGGTTTGATGCTGTTAACCGTTTATCAACAAATTTAGCCGCTTGTCCTAGTATATATTGCATCTACATTTTCAATGCATAAACTTATAGTCAGATAAAATTTATTTGGTTTTTACTATGCATTCACCTCACAAAAAACCTCAAAAAGGCTTTACCTTAATTGAAGTGCTGATTGCGTTTATTATTTTAAGCTTTGGCTTACTAGGCGCTGTTGCACTGCAAGCAAAAGCTAAGCAGGCAAGCTTTGACTCTATGCAGCGCGCAGCCGCGGTGGCGTTAGGTAATGATATTATTCAGCGCATTAGAGCAAATGATACCGCACAGCTAGTTGCTTTATATAAGCAAACTTTTACCAGTAAAACATCAACGTCTACCTCTACGGCTTGTTTTAGTGGGTCATGCACTGCAGCGCAAGTTGCAGCCCTTGATTTACAGCAATGGAAACGCGCCATTCGTGCACGCGAAAACACCGGCTCTCTCGATGATGCCACTGTATGTATAAACCCTACGGCTGCAGCAGGTACGGGTGGGCGTGGGTTTAATATTGAAGTAATAGTGTCTTGGCAAGGCCGCCAAGAGTTTAATGCCAATTATGAAACCAAAGCGCTAAAATGCGGTACTGACGATAAGAAACGCCGTTTGGTTGCATTAAATAGCTATATATACCTAAGGAGCTAACATGAGAGAAAAAGGTTTTACACTAATAGAAATGATGATTTCATTATTTATTGGTGGGCTCATTTTAGGTGGAGTGATGTTTACCTATATTGGTATGAAAGTAACCACAAAAGACACAATGACAATAGGCGAGTTACAAGAGTCAGGCCGCTTAGCCATTAATATTATGCAGCGTGATATTGAGCAGGTGGGCTTTTGGGGAACTTATTATGATGATTCGTTTACTGCAGCAAACACACAAACGTTACCTACCCCCAGTGGTGATTGTTTTGAAGGGCTTAATAACGGCAGCTTTCCGGATTTAGCATCTTCAAGCAATTTCAGGACTATTTATGCAAAAGAAGCCAGTTCAACAAGCGAGCTTAATTGTATAAGTAAGCCAATTGCAGGGACTGACATTTTACAAATCAAGTTTTTACAAGGTGAGCAGCTCACCGTAAATAGCACCACTAATGAAACACAAGCGGATGAAAACTATTTTATAGCTGAGCAAGAAAGCGCTGAGTTTGCTCGAGGCGCTGTAGATTCGGGGAGTTTAAATGTTAATGCCACGGTGTGGCCTTATAGCCATCATGTTTATTACCTCGCAGAGCAAACTTATACAGTAAATAATAAAAGCCTTACAGTACCTGCATTAATGCGTAAACGCTTAAATGGTGCCAGCATGAAGGCCGAAACCATAATGGAGGGCGTTGAAAACATGCGCTTTGTATTTGGTTTAGATACAGACAGTGATAGCCGTGTTGATTCGTATCGAAGCATTGAGGACATGCAGCACTCTGACTGGGAAAACCGCAAAAGTATTCTAACAGTGCAGGTTTTTTTATTAGTTAGAGCATTGCAACCAGATCCGGGTCTTAAAATAAAAAATCAAACATATATTTTAGGTGAAGATGAAGACTCCCGAGAGCTCACTTTTACCGATACTTACAGAAGAACAGTATTTACCACCACCATTCGTTTAAATAACGTGGGAGCAAATTTATGGCGTATCTAAGTAAACACGCAAATAAACAACAAGGTGTAGTGCTTATTACAGCTCTTATTATGGTCATTGCTGTAACGGGAATTGCCGTTACATTAATGAGCAGCAGTAGTGTAGATATAAAAATTACCAATGCAGCTCAAGAGCGAGAAGTCGCTGAAAATGAGCTTATTGGAGAAGTACAGCGAATGATTTCTGATGAGGCAAGCAAAGGTGCTGCTAATCAGTTTTTTTTAACGCCAGATGAAGTATCAACTCATGCAGGCGCAGATGATGAAGGGATGGTAATAGCCACGCACGACGATATGCAAAGCAAAATGATAAACCTAAATCAGGGGGCGCTTGATTTAGAATGCCCACGTCGATTTAATTTTACTGCGGGTATATCGTGTAATATGTTGCAAGTTTCTACCACTATTCAATATGGCTCTAAAGCAAAGCACGAACTTACAATTGTAACAGGTGTAGCTCAAGAAATGGCCAGTATAAGTAAGGGGATTTAAAATGAAATTTAATCTTAATAAGCCATTGGTCTCTTTACTTGGTCTCGCACTGAGCGGCTCAGTAGTTGCTGAAGATATAGAGCTTTATGTAAACCACGATGTAGATGTGGAAGAAAAGCCAAGGGTTTTACTTATATTTGATACCTCAGGCAGTATGGCGTTTTCATCTAACACAGGTCTTAGTTGTGGTTTCAATGAAAGTAGTAACCTGTATATTCCTTGCCCAGATAGCCGTCTTGCTGCTGCAAAGACTGCAATGAAAAAAGTAGTGAATGACAATGAAGGGATCGATTTCGGCTTAATGCGTTTTGTAGGAACAGCTGGTGGCTATGTGGTTGAAGGCATAGGAAGCCCGCACTCGGATATTACTTCATCAATCGACAGGCTTCCTGCTAATGGGGGTACGCCATTAGCCGAGACTCTGTGGGAAGCATATCTGTATATTACAGGTGGCGGTTTAGAGTATGCGGAGCCAATAGATCAATCAGATAGAGACACCTCAATCGAAAACGAAGTATTAACTGGAAGAGAGCGTGTTCGTAAATGTAATAGATGGAGATGTTGGAACGAGTGGGAAAATACATATAGTTATAACTATATTTCCCCTTTCGCTGACTCAAATGCAGAGGCAAAACGTTGTGATAATTCAGTAAATATAATTTACATGACGGATGGAGACCCTTCACCCCGATATGTATATGATCGTTGGGGAAGACGTTACATTAACGAAAATAGCGATAATGGCAGTGATGCTTCAATAAGCGCAATACACAATAATTATTTTGGGCAACCTTTGGTCGAGGGGGACTACGTTTATAATAATTATTTGCATCAATTAGCTAAAATAATTCATGGCACCAGTAATACGACAGTTGATTTGTATCCATCAACACCTGATATTCATGAAACAGGCCGCATATACACCATAGGTTTTGGGTCAGGCATGAGTGACGAAGGGCAAGAGTTGTTGCGGCAAACAGCTTTATTAGGTGGCGGTGAAAACTTACCAGCGAGTACACCCGATGAGCTTTCTAACTCGCTAAATAGCGCTATTTCTCGCATTCGTGAAGTAAACGATAGCTTCTCTTCGCCTTCGGTAGCAAGTAACAACGTAGACCAAACACGTAGCCGTGATGCCATTTACTTTGCCATGTTTTACCCAGAAACAAACACCCGATGGGGTGGGAATTTAAAAAAATTAAAAGTATCAGGCAGCGAAATAGTTGACTCTGCAGATAACATTGCGCTTGATTCTGATGGTTTAATCGACACCGATGCTAAAACGTTTTGGTTGCCAGATGGCCAGTCTGCCGATGGTAACTTAGTTGCACAAGGGGGTGTAAACTATCATTTAGCTACACTCACGGGGACTCCAGCTGAAGAAAGACGCAACCTCTATACAGATAAGCAAGGCGATATAGTTGAGTTTACTACTAATATTGTGAGCGATATTTTAGATTTAGTCACCAATAACCCGATTAGCCTAGCTAGTTCAGATATAAAATGGGCAATGGGGATAGATGTTGACGATGAAGACAACGATGGCTCAAACACCGATCAACGCAGCGATATTTTTGGCGACCCTTTACATTCTAAGCCAGTGGCAATCGACTATGGCAATGACGACATACGCATATTGATTGGTACTAATGCCGGCTTTTTACATATGTTTAAAGACGATGATACCAATAACCAAGTGACCGAAAGCTGGGCGTTCATTCCCTCTGATCTTTACGATATTATTCAGCCTTTACGCAATGAAGACACCGGTAAACTCTACGGGATGGACGGCCCAATCAGTGTTTACTTTAGTGATAAAAGCTTAAATGACGAAGGCATTAACGATGGTATTGTTGATGCAAGCGATGGTGACGACGTGTGGGCATTTGCAGGTATGCGCCGTGGTGGAAAAAACTATTACGCCTTTGATATTACTAACCCCGATCAGCCTAAAAAACTATGGGATAACCCTATAGAAGGCGGTACTGGCGATTTTAAAGAGCTAGCTCAAACGTGGTCAAAACCCCAAATAGCGTACATAAAAGCATTTGGTGATAAGCCATTACTCGTCTTTGGAGCAGGGTACGATACAAATAAAGATGCCGTGGTAAGAAGTGAAGACTCGGTTGGTCGCGGTATTTATATAGTAGAAGCTGAAACAGGTAAAAAAGTGTGGGCTTTAACGCCAAACGAAAATGGATTTAAAGGCAAGCACTCGATTGCAGCAAATGTTTCTACGCTTGATTCAGATTACGATGGTTACATTGACAGAATTTATGCTGCCGATACCGGGGGCGATATTTGGCGTATAGACATGTCAGGCACAAGCACCAGTAATTTTACGCACTTTAAACTTGCAGAGCTTGGTAGCAGTTTAGCAAGCCAAGACCGTCGCTTTTTTTACCAGCCGTTGGTGGCACGTACACTTTATAGCAAAGTAAGTGAAACAACGATTAATGGTGAAACAGTGATTACACGTTTAGATACGCCGTATGACGCTATTGTAATAGGCAGCGGAAATCGCTCAAAACCAACAGGTACAAATGAAGACGATCAGCTGTTTATGATAAGAGATGAAAATACAGTAACTCAGTCATTCACTAGCGCCCCTACAGCGATTAAACCAGCAGATTTAATGCTAATGAACAGCGATCCGTTTGGTAATGCACTTGATGATGTAGATGAGTTTGTTGATTTAGAAGTCGATTTAGCTAAATTTAAAGGCTGGCGCTATGAGTTAGGCACCGGCGAAAAATCTTTAGCAGCAGCCACAGTGGTGGGCGGTGTCGCTTACTATACAAGCTTTACTCCATCATCAGAAACCTCTACAGAGAACCAATGTTCGTTAAGTGGCGGTGGCGGCTCGTTGTATGCGTTCCATTTACATTATGGCACCAAGGTATATGACGACTTAAAGTTTACCACTAGCTATGATGTACCTGATACACCACAATTGTACTTTGGTGAAGGCCCCTCTTGTGCCGATGGAAATGGCGACGGCTTTTGTGATGATAACCCAACCATTGAAGTGACCGAAGAAAGCCAGTTTTACCTAATTGGGCCGGGAATAAAAGGCGAAGATGCACAAAACCCAATGAAGCCAGTAGAAATAATGGGCCCAGGCTTAACGGTTGTAGATGGTAGCGTACAATTAGTGAATGACGATGATAGTGTAGGGTTTGGCTTTAAAACCCAACAAACCTATATTTATAAACGTGAAGAAAATGATGAAATTGATGATTAAGGAATATTAATGAATAAACAAGCACGCGGATTCACGTTGATAGAGTTAATGATAGCCGTAGCTATTGTAGGTATTTTAGCCTCAATAGCACTGCCTAATTATACTGAGTATGTTAAACGCTCTTCTCGGGCCGAGGCCGCAGCTGCGCTTTTAGACGCTGCAAACAAACAAGAGCAGTACTTCGTAGATAATCGTGAGTACACAGAGACATTCTCAGACTTAGGTATACAAGAGACCACAGAAAACGGCTATTTTGAGCTGTCGATTGATGTGGATGATAACGATAATACGTTTACAATTACTGCAAAACCTATTGCGGGTGCTGTAAAAGGCGACGGTGACTGCACGCAAATTACAATTACTGACACAGGCTATAAAGGCGCAAAAGGCAGTAAAGGTAATTCAGATGTTGAGTATTGCTGGGGACGTTAACTTAATCGGGTTAACTAGTCGCTCTGACATTTGTCGGTTGATTTAATTCGTATACGGCCTGTTTGACTGACAGATAAAGCCAGCCCCTCAAGGTTGGCTTTATCTTTATTTGGGCAATATATAAATGTTCCATTTTGAAAACCATTTAAAGAGCCATCGGGCCGAAAGGTAATTGCACTTCGGGGGTATTGCATAGAATCTGCATCATGGATTTTTTCAAATGTGCTTATTAATAAGTCGTCGGTGTCTAATGACGTAGACTTGTCGTTATCAATAAACAGCGACATTTGCCCATCCCACTCATCTTTAGTGCATTGATTATCTTTTAAAGCACACAAAGTAACATAAGTGCCATTTTCAATGGCGTAAAGGCGGCCATAATTAATGTTTCTGTGCAGCAAACTAACATGATTGTCGGCTCGGTTTTTCGCTAAAAAGTCAGGAAAAACCGATAGAGAAATTTGGCTAACAATGCTCACAATAGCAATAGATGCCATTAATTCTAAAAGCGTATAGCCAGCCTGAGTTTGGGTAGATAACCTCATCCCTGAAGCCCTGAGTCAAAAAATGTATTAGCTCAGTGTAGTAAATGATAAAAATATGACAACTTAAATTGTATGTTTTTTATACGCACTTAAGTGCGCTGTCACCGGCATAAAAAGCAGTACCTGATAGCAATAAAGTAAGCGCTTTATTATTTTCAGTGCCACCATTGGGGCAAAAAATAAAGTCACCTGGGTTTGTGGTAATTCGTCCACTAGTATTAAAACGCAAGCGACGCTCATTTCCTGTAAAGGTTAACTTGTCGTTATCTGATATTTCTTCCATGACTCTAAGCAGTGTATCGGAAGCGCCGTTATAGTGCCCATCGTTATCTACATCGATAAATACAACAATAATTTTATTCTCGTCCCACTTTTTGTTGCAGTTGAAAGTGTCTTTGCTGTTTTTAATTTTACCTTGGCCAGTAGGGCACACAACAACAATTTCATCTGTGCTGGCGGCTTGTGAGCGAGCAAAGCTAATATTGCGCTTTAGTTCAAGCAAGAAATTCTCAGCGCGGTTTTCCTCAAGCATATCGCTACTGTCCCAAAGAGCTATAGAGGCGATAATACCGACTATGGCTACTGCCACCATGAGCTCTAATAAAGTTAAACCAGTTTGGAATTTTTTCATATTATTTATACCTACTACATTTGTTATTATAGCTAGTTGAGAATGATTTATAATTCAGACTTATAAATAATTATACCACGCTTGGTTGTTTTATCATCGAATTCAATTGCTTTGTTTGCTATGAACTCGATGATTGTCTAAAATCGAGGCAACTAAAGCTTTAATAAGTAGTGAGCATGAAAAAAATAGAAGCAATCATCAAACCGTTTAAGTTAGACGACGTACGCGAAGCCCTATCAGATGTAGGTATTACGGGTATGACTGTAAGTGAAGTAAAAGGTTTTGGTCGTCAAAAAGGTCACACAGAACTTTACCGTGGCGCTGAGTACATGGTGGATTTTTTACCTAAGGTAAAACTTGATATTGTGCTAACCGATGAAGATGTTGAACGCGCTATAGAAGTAATAGTAAAAACAGCGCAAACAGGCAAAATTGGTGATGGTAAAATATTTGTCACAGATGTTGAGCGTGTAGTTCGTATACGCACCGCAGAAGAAGACGAAGAAGCGATTTAATTATAGTAATAAGCGCATAAATAAAAAGGCTGCAAATAATGTTATTTGCAGCCTTTTTTTGTAAATACTATTTAATACCAATCATCAATAATAATTAAGTATTTTAAGGGGCTAAGCCCCACGCTAAGTGCGTTAAAAATGCTTGTTAAGCACACCTAAGTAGCAATTTTTACTAAACGATGTTTTTACCTCAAAGCAAATTACTTAATTAAATGAATTAATATCAATAATATTACTGTTTTTCAGCGTGTTCTTCACGTGCTTCTTCAATTTCTTCAGCGATTTCTTGCGCTTTTTGCTTCGTTTTTTCGGTTAATTCACCCGCGGCTTCTTTGCTTTTTATCCATGCATCAACGGCAATCTCTTTGCCATCGTCGTACATGTCTAAGCCCATTGCTTTACTTTGTTCAAGCAACTCATTTAATGACTCATCATTTTTAAGCTCTGTGGCTTTATCTTTTACATCGTTCCATGTGTCACCAAGCTGCTCTTGCATTTGCGCGCTTTTATCTTTTGCATCTTCTTGTACTTCCTGAGCATCTTCACAGCCCGTTAGTGTAATTAAAGTGCCTAATAAAGCTAAACCTGCTAATTTGTTCATGTGCTATCTCTCCTTAGAGACAAATAATTAATTCCACTTAATAATAGAACAGCGAAGATGAACACACCTGTAACAACACGCTTAAATTTCAAATTAATGAATGAACACGATTGGCCGCTGCTGCATGAACTAGATCAAGACCCCGCGGTAATGAAATACATAAACCGAGGAACGCCTTCGACATTAAAACAAATTAAAGAAATAGGGATCCCCAGAATGCTTGCCTATAAAAATGCAAACAAAGGCTGGGGGCTGTGGAAAATCACCCTTAAAAAAGAGGACTCTTTTATAGGGTGGGTGCTGATTAGGCCTATGCACTTTTTTACTCAAACTCCCGATTTTACAAATATTGAAATAGGGTGGCGCTTTAAGCAATCTAGTTGGGGACAGGGTTATGCAACGGAAGCGGCTAGTGCATTATGTAACGCCTTAAAAATGCAGCCAGAGATAAAAACACTATCAGCAATGGCACTGGCCGATAATAAAGCCTCAATTAGCGTCATGCAAAAGCTGGGGTTTACCTGGGTCAAAAACTATATACACACTGATGAACAAGGCGATTTGGATGCCGTTTTATACGCAAAGGCGTTATAGCATACAAAAAATTACTTGTATAAACATTGACCTAACATTCTATGGTATGCATAAATGAGCCAAGCGAGATTCAAATAATAAAGTAAGGATGTTTTATGGGGTTATTCTTTCGACCAAGCCGGCTCATTGTTAAGAGTGTGTTGATTGCACAATTTTGTATATTTAGCGTGCAGGCAGAGCAAGTTACTAAAAGCGCTGTCGCAATGCCTGACTCGTTTAGTGCAGATACAGCACAAGCTATTTTAGAGCAAGGTGGAAATGCCGTTGATGCGGCTATTGCTGCGCAATTTGTATTAGCGGTAACCCTTCCCGAAGCCGGAAATATTGGCGGGGGAGGCTTTATGCTTATACAAAAAGAGGGAAAAGGCGACTTTATAGACTATCGCGAAACCGCTCCCCAAGCAGCGCACAGAGATATGTATTTAGATGCCAAGGGCGATGTAATTAAAAACAAGTCAATTTATGGTATTCACGCAAGTGGTGTACCAGGGAGCGTAGCCGGTATGTGGCTGGCGTATCAAAAACACGGCACATTAAAATGGCAAACATTAGTACAGCCTGCGGTTACCTTAGCAGAGCAAGGCTTTAAAGTGCCGCCCAAATTGGCTCAAGGGGTCGCACAATACATTGCTCAGTTAGACAAACAAAATATAAATGTAAATTTTAAACACTATTTTGCAGATATAAAAGCAAATCAGGTTTTTAAACAGCCTGAGCTAGCCGCTACTTTAAAACGCATAAGAGATAACGGCCAAGACGGGTTTTATAAAGGCGAAACGGCCCGTATTATTGCCAACTTTATGCACCAGAACGGTGGCATTATTAACGAAACTGATTTGGCTAATTACACGGCTGTGTCGCGCACGCCGATTAAAGCTAACTGGAACGGTTATGAAGTATTAACCTCTCCACCACCAAGCTCTGGCGGAATAGCTATTTTGCAGTGGCTAAAAATGTTTGAGCTTAAAAAAAGCGAAATGGGGCTGGTACATAACTCTACTCAATATGTACATTTACTTGCTGAAATAGGTAAACGTGTGTTTGCCGATAGAGCAGAGTACTTGGGCGATCCGGACTTTTTTGATGTACCAGTGACTGAGCTTACTCATATTGATTACCTAAAAGCGCGCAGTAAAGATATTTCTTTAACAGCTATTTCAACCACCGAAAACATAAAACCAGGCCTCAAAGAAAGTGAACAAACCACGCATTTTTCTATTATTGATAAAATGGGGAATGCAGTGGCCAATACCACAACGATTAATTTAAGCTTTGGTAGTGGCGTTGTGGTTGAAGGTGCAGGCTTTATATTAAATGACGAAATGGACGACTTTAGCGCTAAACCTGGGGTAATGAACGCCTTTGGTGCGCTCGGCGGTAAAGCCAATGAAATTCAGCCTCAAAAGCGTATGCTTAGCTCAATGTCGCCAACCATACTGCTCAAAAACAACAGCGTTAAAATGGTCACAGGCTCGCCTGGGGGCACAACAATTATTAGCTCGGTGTATCAATCTATTTTAAATGCGGTTGAATTTAACATGGGCGCCAACGATATTGTTAATAGCACGCGGTTTCATCATCAGTTATGGCCTAAAAACGTGATCAGAACACACGCAGGGCTCAGTGAAAACACTCAAGCTGAACTTATAAAAATGGGCTACACACTGAATGAGCGCCGTTTTGGCGATTTGCAGGTTATTGTAAATAAAGACGGTGAGTTACAAGCAGCTTCTCAGGCTACAGGCCGTGGTGAGTCTCGGGTATTTTAACATTTTTAACTAACCCCTTTAAGCTAAAGGGGTTAGTTTTGTTATTAACCAATAGCGGGTACTAATCCCAACATTTGCATAAATTGGGCGACAATAATTACAACGCCGCACAGCCCTGCCACCGCTAAACCCATATTACCACTTCGCACTTGGTATCCCGTTTGAGGGCCCGATTTACGCTGCTTATACACCATAGAAACCGGTAAAAATATTGCTAATACCACAAGGGCGATGGCTGCATAGCCTAGCGCCATTATAAATCCCTGAGGGTAAAATAACGCAAACCCTAAAGGGGGAATAAAAGTAATTAGTGCGGTTTTTATTCTTTCTGATTTGGTGTCGCCTTTATTAAATGCATCAGCAAAAAAATCAAATAACCCTAAGCTAACACCTAAAAAAGAGGTGGCCAATGCTAAGTCGGCAAACAGTGTAACAGCGCTTGTTACCTGCGGATTATGCGCAATATTTGCCACACTCTCTACAAAGCCTGTTAAGCCATTACTATTGAGTAAATCACTTTGCTGCATAATCCCTTGGCTAAGCAGTTGCCAAAAAATATAAATCACTAAAGGTAAAGCAGCCCCTGCAATCATTACCTTACGCAAAACTTTTGTTTCTAGCCCCACATACTTAACAATTGACGGAATAGAGCCATGAAAACCAAATGAGGTAAAAATAACGGGTAAGGCAGATAAAATCAGCCCTTGCTCAACGGGCATTTCAAGTAAGTGCTTACCTTGTACATAGGGTGTAAGCATATAAAACAAGCTGCCTAGTACTAAAATTTTAATCGTAAATAACACGCGGTTAAGTTTATCTACTTTACTGGTGCCTAAAGTAACCACGCTACCTATTACAATGGCCAAAACAATAGAGGCAATTTGGGGCGCTATGTTTATGCTCAAATCACTACTAATACGCGACTGCAACTGCGCGCCACCCCCGGCTATATAGGCTGCGCACAGGGCGTAAAACAAAAATATCATCGAAAAGTTAGCAACGTACTGGCCGCGTTTTCCTAACCAGCGCTTTGCTAAGGTGTTTAACGTTGCATCTCTAGGGGCGTATTGGTGGAGCTCTAGCATTAATAAAGCGGTGTAGGTCATCAGTAACCAACTGGCTATTATCAGTGCAAGCGCGGTATTAAACCCAAGTCCTGCAGAGGCAATTGGCAATGCCAGCATACCTGCGCCTATGGTGGTGCCTGCAACAATTAACATGCTGCCTATTGTTTTATTTTTAAGCACTTAACTATCCTAAAATGTGTGAGAGGCACTCAAGATATAACTAGTTACTTAAAACATAAATAGTTTTGTAATAAATGCCGGTAAATAATAATGTAACTATGAATTTACAGCTGTATTTAGACGTTTATATATGTACTGCGTATTACTTTCGCGCGTATAATTTACTTTAATAGGGTTTCTACCTCCTCAGTGCAAAGGAATGGCGTGTGCCAGTTAAATTATCTTATTTACTACTTGTCATTATTTGGTGTACTACGCCTTTAGGTATTGTATGGAGCAGTGAAACTGTAGCACCAACGCTCGCCGTTTTAATGCGCATGGTTATAGGCTTATTTGTTGCTGGGTTAATTGTTGCTATAGCCAATATTCGTGTACCTTGGAGCAAAAACGCGTGCACGTTATATGCATACTCCAGTTTGGGTATTTTTGGCGGTATGTCATTAAGTTACATGGCTGCTACCACAGTACCTTCAGGTATTATTTCATTAGTGTTTGGCCTTGCGCCTATTCTCTCTGGCTTTTTAGCACAAAGGTTACTTAATGAGCCTAAATTTAGCCCTATTAAATTAATAGCGCTGAGCTGTGCATTAATAGGCCTTTATTTTGTAAGTTATAACCAGCTACAAACCTCACAAACTCAGGGCATAGGGCTGATGTATGTGTTATTGGCCGTTACTTTATTTAGTCTCAGTGGGGTGATGATCAAACGTGTAAAAATTGCTATTCACCCGATGGCAACCACTTTTGGAGCGCTGGTTTTTGTTACTCCTTTATTTGGACTGTTGTGGTGGCTGGTAGATGGGCAAATAAGTATGGATTATTGGAGTGCTCGCTCGTTATGGAGTATTGCGTATTTAGGTATTTTTGGCTCGATTGTAGGGGCTTTAGCGTATTTTCATGTATTACAAAAGTTAAACGCCAGTACTGTAGCCTTAAGTAGTTTAATTACACCAAGTTTTGCATTAGCGCTAGGCGCATTACTTAATAACGAGCCTTTGAGTCAGGAGCTTATTATAGGAGCCATAATTATATTTTTGAGCCTAACGTTTTTTCAGTTTGGCGATAAGCTCATAAAGCGGCGCAGCGGTAGCTAGCAGTTTAGGGCGGTTACATTTTTGCTATTTGAATAATTAAACGACGGTTTTTATTTCGCCCTAAAATATTTTCGTTAGTATCAACAAAACGTTTTTCACCTAGGCCTGTGGTTTCTACTTTGCCCTCATCAACCCCTAAGCTGACCATATAATCTTTTATAGCTTTAGCACGCTTACGCGATAAATCTAAGTTATTCCAACGGCCACCGTAGCTATCGGTATACGAATCAATACTTATAGACTCAATACTGGTATCATTTTTTAAATACTCAGCAATTTTATCTAAGCGCTTTTGCGACTCTTTAGTGAGCTTACTGCTATTTGATTGGTAGTTCATTACAGTAAATGAAATATCTTCAAAGCTGTATGGTAAAAGTTCATCGCGGCACTGCAAAAACGCCCAATAGGCTTGCTTAAAATTAACGCTTGAAATACCAACGGCAATTTTGTCGGCACTATTTTGCCAGTCCTGGTAGTAAAAGGTAGGATGAAACCCTTTTTCAAGTTCAGTTAGCATTTCCCATGCGGTTTTATTACCAAGCTCACCATCAAACTTTTTAAGCAACTTCATCGTGGTTATATCACGCGCGGGCAGGCCTGAACGCCATGCTGGTGGCACCGCCTTTAAACCGGCTATATCGTAATTGTCGGGGCGCACAACCATATCTAGATTAAAAGTTAGGTTTTTGTTTTTACTGGCCGATGCCTTAAATATGGCCTCACCGTAGTAGGGCACTTCGTGGTTTAATTGACACTGTAAGCGCGTTGTTTTTATAACTTCCCAATTGGAGTTATCTTGATTTGCGCTGTATTGGCGCATAGCAGCTTGCGATGAATAACTCATCAAGGCGGTGCCAAGGCTTACGCTAATAAAAAACAACTTACACTTCATAAAACGCTCCGGTTAATCTACTAAGCCAATATTTTGGCGTACGGCTAAAGTAGGGCTCTATACCAACTTAATTAAAAACATAATCTTCGTATCGTATTAAATAGCCCGCTCACTGCGTTAAACTTACTGATGTAAAACAAAGCTATAAATAATTTTCGCCTTGTTATTGCGCTATTTTCTAGGCGCCATACTAGTATCCGTAATTTAATGCGATGGGAATTAATAACAGCCAATACAATTAGCAGTTATTTAAAAGCAAATAGCATGCCTACAATATATTAATTAAATAATTTATAAAGCCCTAGCCGAGTAGCCCCCAATTTTGACATAATAGTGAGCTTATCCTCATAAACCAAGAAGACTATGGCAAATACTGAGCAAACACTTTTCGCACAACGCTTTCGCGGCTTTTTTCCTGTTGTTATCGATGTAGAAACCGCCGGCTTTAATAAAGAAACCGACGCCTTACTTGAAATTGCCGTATCAATTTTAAAAATGGATGACGAAGGGTTACTCAGCATAGATCATACCGTTCATTTTCATGTAGAGCCTTTTGAAGGCGCTAATATTGAACAAGCCGCAATTGAATTTAACGGCATAGACCCGTTTAGCCCGTTGCGCGGCGCTGTACCAGAAGACGAAGCAATTAAAGAAATTTGTAAAGCAGTACGTAAAGCGCAAAAAGCTGCTGGGTGTCAACGCTCAGTTGTAGTGGCACACAATGCCGCCTTTGATCATGGCTTTTTAAATGCAGCCATTGAGCGTAACAATATTAAGCGTACGCCATTTCATCCATTTGTGAGTTTCGACACAACCTCGCTTGCAGGGTTAGCTTTAGGCCAAACGGTACTAGCTAAAGCATGTAGAGCCGCGGGGATTGAGTTTGATAACAGCCAAGCACACTCGGCACTTTACGATACAGAACGCACAGCAGAACTATATTGTTTAATAGTAAATCGTTGGCAAGAGCTAGGGGGCTGGCCATTAGCGCCACTACCCGAAAGTGACGCCCAAGAAACTGAAAACACCGAAGAGGATACTAAAACGACTGAGTGATTTTTCCCTCAGAAAGCTTTACTAAGTGGGGTGGGTAAATACGCGAAAACTGTTTTGTGTCTTTTGCTATTTTAAGCTCCACACCTGGGTGCATTATTTCGTTAATTTTAAGTCGGCTAGTTGCCAATAGCTGAGAAATTTTTTGCTTCACCAATCTTTTTTGACGTTGTACGTGCATAGCGCGAGTTTTTATATGCTGCTCATTAGCGGCAATTTTATCTAGTAGCTGTTGGCGTTGAGCAGCAACTGGAATTTTTATCGCTTTTTCTTTAGCTTGTTTAAGTGCAGATGTTTTACTTGCTAACACTTTTTCAAAATCAATTATTTGAGACTGCTTTGAGCGCAGTTCATGCCAGTTTTGAGCTAAAAACACACGGGTCTTAGTCCCTGCCGGCGCACCTAGCTCACCTGTTTCTATACGCATAGCATCAAGAATATTCCCCCCAATTATTTTGCCGCGAGGGTTACCTGCTTTACCAACACGTATTAAGCGCCTTGCACTTAAATTACAATGTAATGCTTGGCGTTCTATAAATAAATCTTGCGCACTTTTAATATTACAGTACTGGGCATAGCCAATAGAAATAGTACGCTGGGCTGAAATTTCACACGTAAATGCTTCTTCATTTTCACGCTTACGGCCAATAGCGCCGAGCATAATAGTTACCGCGCTTTGGCTTTCAATCGTGCCTGATTCTACAAACCCTAATACAGTAATATCGCCATTGGCTTTAACCCGCATACCATCTTTTACATCACCAGAGATAATTACACTGCCATCAAAATCAACGTGGCCTGTACTTACATCTACATTATGAAAACACAAAACATCGTCAACCCGCATGCCTCTAGGTAAGGCCACAGGGACACCTTTACAATCGGCAATGAGCATGTTTGGGTTATTAGGGTCTATTTTTGTGCCTTCAAAGGGCTGTAATTGATGTTCTTTACCAGGCGTTGCCTTGATCATATCGCCAAAAACCGTATAGCCATCTTCACCTGGAGTAGCTGCTACTCGCTGCATTAAAGGGGTGCCGGGCTTTACCGTAATAATCGCGCCAAGGTCTTTCATATCGACCTTGCCACCTTCTTTTGCTTGGGGGCTAAGTACGCGGTCTTGCGCTGTAGAGCAAAGGCGAACAAACCTCGCATCACTACCTTCTTTAGGGTTTCGGCCATGAGCCACAATAGCGCTGTATGATGTACCTGCAGGGTGAGAAAACTGCTGACCTAAAAACGTATCAAGTGCGCGAGGGCTAATGCCTTTTTTTACACCGGCTTTAACTAAAGCTGCTTGAGCTGCCTCCATTGAGAGTAATGCGCCGCCTTTGGCCGTGGTAAGCGTTGCCTCTGCAACCATGTTTTTTTCATCAACGTTAATAACAATGCTCGCGTCCGTGGCTTTGGCAATTACTAATGATTCTTGCTGATAATTTTTACTCGGTGAAAATAATTTACCAATATTGCCAGAGAGTACTTCAAACTCGCAATAATCCGACTGTTCAAGTAGCTCAATAAGTTGAGCACTCGTCACCGGAAATCCATTATCAATAGGGTGTGCAGATAACGCCAGCTCACCCGTTTGTTCATTAAATAAAAAAACCGACATTTATAAATTCCCTACGTAATATGCCTGTTATTATGATTATTACTTTTACTACTAAAGCCTTATAGCTAGTGTAAAATTTAACTCCTTATTTGAGCACAACTTGACCGGTATGTTAAGTAAATGTTCAGTATTTGTTTGCTTTTTTACAAACTTGTGCTTGTTTACTGTTCAGTTGATTCAGTTAGCTAAAATAAAAGTGTCACACCCCTTGAGTATCAGTCGTTTACTCAGTTATACTGCCCTCACTGAAAGAAATTCATATTTCAGGGGCTGATTAGGATTCGACGGAATTCAAGAAGCCTGAGGTGCATGTCGAGGTGCGGTTTGCCTCGTAAAAAAGCCGCAATTTAAAGTAATCGCAAACGACGATAACTACTCTCTAGCAGCTTAGGCTGGCTAGCGCTCCTTCCATGTATTCTTGTGGACTGGATTTTGGAGTGTCACCCTAACACCTGATCGCGACGGAAACCCTGGCCGGGGTTGAAGCGTTAAAACTAAGCGGCCTCGCCTTTATCTACCGTGTTTGTCCGGGATTTAAAGGTTAATTAAATGACAATACTAAACATGTAGTACCGACGGTCGAGGCTTTTCGGACGGGGGTTCAAATCCCCCCAGCTCCACCACTTTAAAGTGTTATAAAACAGCCAGTTAGAGTAAGTTGCTCTAACTGGCTTTTTTGTTTTTATAATTCCTGTCCACTTAGTGCCCACATCAGTTATTTAAAACCTCAATATTGCAGGCTTTACTTCAAAATAGTTTACGAAACTGCGATTTGTCACCATGAAAGCATGGATTAACATTGGTCTAAACCTGCTCTCAATGATATTTAAATTGGAAAGACTACTTGCCATAATTTTAAATGCTTAAAAAGATAAATAACTTTTAAAAACAGTTTCTTAATGTGTTTTTCTTAAATTCCGCTCCCCCCCTATTAGTTAATTGAAGTAGGGGAGTTAAAATACCCTAACCCTCTGGCTGAAATTAAGCCATTCAAACTACAGCAAACAGAGCTTTCATTTTTGATGGGAGACGAAATAATTACTCTACTTAATGAACTAAAACTCTCTACTAACCCACATATTTTAATCGTGTCTAAAATTTGTTTAGCTACTGGTGGTAGGATAAGTGAAGCATGTAATTTAAAAGGTTCTCAGGTTATTAAATCAGGCGATAGCTACCGCATTACCTTCATTAATACCAAGGGTAAAAAGAACCGAACTGTACCAATTAGTGAAAAACTGTTTAATGAGATCCCTAAAAAGTCAGGGCCACTATTTGCAGATTGTCGAAAGGCGTTTGAAAGGGCGGTGAATAAAACTGATATTAACTTACCAAAAGGACAGTGCAGCCATGTTTTAAGGCATACTTTCGCAAGTCATTTTATGATGAACGGGGGCAATATTTTAGTCTTACAGCAGATATTTGGTCATGCAAAGATTGAGCAAACCATGGTTTACGCGCACTTTGCACCCAGTCATTTAGAGGATGCAATAAAGTTAGGCCCAAAAATCATTTGAGTAATATATTTCGGTCAAATTTAAGTTAGTAGACCAAGCCATAAAATACTAAGCTTTTGATTATAGGCTTATTCTATAAACACATACTTAGAAACAAACCAACTGCAATCCTCTTGACCACATATCTTTTCAGCACTTTCTGTTGAATCTAACTGACTCTTAAAAGTTATGTAGTAAAGTTCATCTTTATCAACAGTTACAAAGTAACTGAGAATACGTTCAGATGACTTTAAAGAAATAAACTTAGAAAGTGGGCGGGATTTTTCTCCATCGCTTTTAGAACCTATCGTTGAATAAACAATAGGGTTGAGAGCCCTCTTTTTAAGTAGCATATGGTCTTTTGCTTCAATATTATAAACAGTAAGTGGATTCTTATCTAAGTTGAAAGTTAGTCTGGATTTACCGCTATTTTTAATTTTAACTTCAATAATCAACCCCTTTGTATTCGGTGATTCAGGAGAGTGATAATCAATCACTTTATGATCAATGCTAATTATCGATGCTTCAGTGTTATCAATTAAAAGTTGCTTTTCTTCTATTTCCTTCTTTTTAAGATCAAGGTTTTGATTAGCGGTTTCTACTTGCTTAGCCAAATTAAAACTAGCTATAACCCACAGTCCACCAATAATTATAGCTAAAGCACTAATAAAGTTATGAAATATAGTTGAAAAGTCAGAAGGTTTAGTTGTACTAATATCTCTACGTTTATGGAAGAAAATATAAGAAAAAATAAATAATATAAATACGCCTACAATGAGAATTAGTAAGCTAGTTGGTAAAATATTAATTATTGAGTATATGCCATCTTGCTTTGTCATGATTAAACACCAGTATCACCATTTTGAGATATTTCTGGAAAATCTTCATATCGGTCATCAATTTCAGTTGAAGATACACTATTTTCATTGCCAAGAGCTGAATCATTATCAACTATAGGTGATACTTTTGCCCTCGATATAGGGTTCGATACTTCGGCTTTGTCTAATGTAAATCTATCTTTATTTGGTTTACTGATCGCAGCTTCTAAATGTGATTTATGAGATTCAAGTGTTGTTGTTGAATTTATGTATGATATGGCCTCAGTTAATTCAAGTTGCTTGTTTCGCAATATTTCTTTATCTGAACTGTCTAACGGATTAACTGATTCACCCATACATCCAGCCATTAAAGCGGCAAATAATATTAGTGTAGCTCGTTCACCAAATATTTTGCCCCAAGAATGACCAGGTGAAGTAAAAATACTTTTATTAGAAAGGGTAAATATATTTTGTCCACCATAGCGGTAGTACATCTCATCAATAACATCAGGGTCTAAAGTTCTTTCATCTAAGTCTTCGATTAAAGAAAATAGTTCTAATTTTTGAATTATTCTTTGAAATTCACTAAGATGAAATTGAGCTATATCACTCGTTTGATTAATTTCAGTTGTGAAATGCAGTTCATTACCTTCAATATAAATACCATAAAGCCAATGCTTTAAAAGTTCCTGATGAACCTCTAGTGAGAAAACAGTTTTTTGAGCACCTAGGCTCTTGCTTATAGGTGAAGGTAAAGTAATTCTTAACTTTCTTTTTTCCCATTTAACCTTTCTTCTTAGGATTAAAGCTTGTTTGGATTCAACTTTTTCTCCTTTGCCATTTAAAGAAAATAGCGGGGTAGAGTCAATAAATGCGTCAGAGATTATAGTACCAATAGCTATTTCACTCTTAGATAAGGTGAATACAGTATCTCCAACATTAAAGTCATTAATAAAATGACGAATTTGACCGAGTCGAGCTGACATTTGTGGAGTATCTTCAGGAAGCTCTTTCTTTGAATTTAAAGCATTTATTTTTTTCTCTAAAAATTCAAGATCATCTTTAGTTATAACACCTTCCGATTCAAAATCTACATTATCAATATGTCCTAGTGCAACACATCCAGAAGAAAGAAATTGGTTATATGAAATGGCTTTAGCGCCAGCTCTTACGACCCAGTACTGTGTGTTAGGATCGATGTCAAAAACATTCATGGAATTTCCCTATAACTTTTTATATTTATAAGCTTTTATGTCCACATGATGCCCAATACAGATAGATTTTACAAGATTGTATGAGACGAGGGCAGCTAATAAGTTACTGATTTTAAATTAAGTTGTTGTTTTTACTAAGTAACAGTAATAATCGAGGCTTTTCGGACGGGGGTTCAAATCCCCCAGCTCCACCAATACAGGTATTTAAGTTCGTTACTTAAAAACCATAAAAAACCGCCAATTTGAGCAATCAGATTGGCGGTTTTTTTTATGGCTTTAATTTATTCTGTGCTTGTAGCGGCTAGCTTCATTTTTATCGACCTTACTTTCATTTTAATACTAATAATAATAAGCGTTAAAAACGACATTAAGCTAATTAGTAGAGTTAAATCTAATATCGGTGACTTGGCGAGTTGTGTGTTTGTAGGCGTGACGGGTAAAGCGTCAGGCTTATTTTGTTGTTGCCTAATGTAGCTTTGGCTTATCCAATCAACGGCGTTGATCCATTGAATTTTATCAGGGTTATCATTACCAAGCTTGCTCATTACATGGGCGTCGTTATTAAGCGATTTAGCAAGGTTAATTAATTGCTCCCAAAATACATGTTCAGTGCCTAGCGCATCTATTTCTTGTAGGTGCTGCTTTAACCTTTCTGCGCCCATGCTGTTTATATTTGGTTGCTTTAGAATTTTTGCGTAACTGTTTATATGCGTTGAAAAACGAGCAAAATAGCTATCAACTTTTTGCTGCGCCCCTTGATTAAGCTCATCTGTGTTGTGGGTGTTAGGTAAGGTGACTTCTGGGTGCTTTTTTTGATTTGCTAAGTACTGCTTATAATGAACGTAATTTAATGTTGTTGAGGGCGAAGCTGATGAGCTGTCTATCATACTCATTTTAAGTGTGTTAAAGCTTATTACTGCTGAGCAGATAAGGCAGATGAATAATAGGCTATAGCAAAAAAATAACGCACTTTGCAGTGCAAGTTTGGGCAGGGTGGCAGGGCTATTTACGCCGGCCTTTTTAATGCTTGCTATTGTATTAGCTGTGTTTTTTACTGCAGGCTCATTGTGAGCAACAACCAGTTTGGTACCCGCGGCTCTTTGGGGTGCCCTTACACTTGCGTGCGGTTCTACTTTGGTGATTAAACCAAAACTTTTTAGTTTAGATTCTGTTTTAACTGCATCAATACTTGATAGGTCTTTGACGAGTGCGTAGGCTCGGCCATCAAATAATTTTACAGCGACATTATGAGGAATTTTTAAAAACTGACAGAGTTGCTCTTGTACGGTACTAATGTCAGCATTTTGGTGTAACTGACCATTAAAAATAATTTTAAATGAGGCGCTCACGCTATGTCCTTATTCGTGCAACTTCCATTGAGGAATTTTTATTATTGTTTTAACACGCTGTTAATTTACCAGATAAAATAAGGGGTTTCTAGTATTTAGCCTTATTAAACTAGTAAAAAAGCCTGAACAAAATTTGCTCTGTTGAGTTTTTAACGCATTGTTTTGTGGTGATTTTAGTGGAAGTGCTTGTTTTTCATGTTGTTTTATTAGGAACGCGGTGTGTAGGCTTTTATAAAGCGATTTAAACGTGTTGTTTACATTTAATAAATATAGTGAAGCAAGGGAGGGCGCGTGCGATTTAGCATTTAAATACGTTGCCCTTTGCAAGGGGGTTTACAAAGGGCAACCAGAGTGTTTATTTTACAGCTGCTTTAATGGGCGTTTCGCCGTCAAATAGTTCAAAAACGCGGTTGCCATTAAATGCGTTAGTAGCAATATGTAATAGGGCATTGGCAACGTTTTCGCGGCTAATTTTAGCTTTAGAACGATCGTTTGGACGCTCGGTGGTTACTTTCATTGAGGCGCTTTCATCGGTCAGCCCACCTGGGCGCACTATGGTGTAGTTTAAGCCACTGTTGATAAGGTGCTCATCGGCCATATGTTTGGCAACTAAGTAAGGTTTTAAGTCACTTTCTATTGAGTCTGGATCGTCAGCGCCAATAGAGCTAATCATAATAAAATGCTTTACGCCATGTTCTTTAGCATACGTTGCTGCTTTGGTGGCTGCCCATAAATCAATAAGCACGGTTTTGTCTGTGCCTGTACTTCCGCCAGAGCCAGCAGCAAAAATAACTTGATCGCAATCTTTTAACGCACCAGAAAAATCTTCTTCGAGATCTTGCTCCACAATGGTTAAAAATGGACTATCTAAATCATCTAACTTACTTTTATCACGCACTAATGCAGATACATTTTGCTCATTGTTTAAAAGCAACTTGGTTGCCATTTTACCAATTTTTCCGCTAGCGCCAATAATTAGGGTCTTACTCATAATTAATTCCTTCTCAATTTAGTGTAAAGGTATTTAGTACAAATAGACCTTGGGGTAGGCATTCGTTTTTAAAGGGTAAAACGCTGTTTTTCTCTACAAAGTGGTTATTTAAAAGTAAATAAAAATTGAGTCTGAACTAAGCATGAAAATTAGCCGCTTTTTACTGTGTTTATTCAATCATTATACTGACTTCGGTAACATAATTATGATGGTATAAACTGATGCGAACAGCATGGTTTTGGTAGTTATAGTAAAGGGTGCGGTAGTTATTATCGCCTTTGCTGTTAATGGGGTCACCAAGGGCCTGCTGATAAAATTTAGAAATAGCATCAATAGAAGCAGCTAAATACCCTGTTCTAACCAGCGGGTATTCGCCAGTTACATCCATGGTGGTTATGAATTCTTCAGGTAAGGGGATGGCGGTTACGTCTTGGCTAAATGTGCTAAACGATATAGCGGCGAGTAATATTACAGCACAAGTTAAAGCTTTCATTGTTATCCTTTTATTGATACCCATCCGCATTCATACATATGGTGCGCATTGGTTATATAATACCAGTGCGCAATAATACTTAATCATTTTGCGGTGCTAACCGTGTCGTTGCCTGTTTTAAAAAATTCTTATTTGGAACAACTAAATAGCGAGCTTTTTACCTAGCCATCAACACGTTTTTCCAGCCTCAAAATTGATCACTTAATTAAGCGGATTGGTATAAATTCCTTTTATGGTTATTATTTTACGCAAAAAATGAATGATGTCATTTAAATTTTATTTCGTATTAAATCACGCACAATAAAACGCGCAGGGTGAATGGCCTGGCTTACACGCTCGCTGAGTGGGCGTGGTTCATTATTTAACGTGCTAATAAAGTGCTCGCTTAATAACGGTGCGCTGCATAATGCACGCGCTCCAAACCCGGTAAAAATATGTAAGCCTTGTTGTGGCTTGCATAGAGGTGAGTATTGATAGCGTTTACCTAGGCGTAAATTAGCAAAGGCGGTGCTGTAATCGCTTTGCTCACACCATTGTCCTGCCATTGGTAAGTGATCTATAAACGTGCAGCGCACAGCTGCTTTAGCACAGGTAATGTTACCTAATGTGGTGGCAAAGTCGCTTTGATGGTAAAAGCTAAGTAGTTGCTCATGGTTTAGCTGGTTGTCTTTTTCTGTAACGACGCGACTTTTTGTGTTTTTTTCAAATGTAGCGCCCATACAGTGTTTACCTAAATAGGCGGGGGTAAAATAACCTTTGTGGCACAACACGGTTTTAAGCTGCTTAGATTGTTCACTCGCTTGAATATGCGATACTTGACCACGTACCCCTACAATAGGTAATGCGTTTGTTTGTTCAAACGCATCGCTATGCTCACCTGCACATATTATTACATCACTAAAAGGGCCATATTGGGTATGCTTGTGGGTTAAATACCAGCCTGCATCGGTTTTAGTAAGCTGCTGTATATGGCAATTAAAATAGCTATTAATAGGGTTAAGGCTATTGGCCGCTTTTAGCATTGCCTCAACTAGCTGGGGTGGGTTTACCCAACCGCCTTGCTCAAAATAAACGCCGGGGTAGCCGGTTTTTACGCCTGCCAGTTTATCTCCTTGCTCTACAGTTACATTGCGCATTAAAGCTTGAGGCCATAACTGTTTTTGTTCTAAATTTTGATGTTTATCGGCAAGAGGCTTTTTAACCGCATGTTGCAGTACACCGCACCAGCTATAATCAAAATTAAAGCCGTTTTTTAGTAGTTGCTGGTAACTGCGCTTAGCGTATAAAAAACTGTGCGCAAATAATTCACTATGAGGTGAATTTTTAGCTTGCAGATGGGGGTAAACCGCGCCTTGTACGTTATGTGAAGCGCCCATAGCTGGTTTTTCATCTTGGCAAAATAGGCTACTTTTAATGCCACGCTTAGCCAAACTGTGCAAAATACAGCTACTCGCAATCCCGCCGCCAATTACAGCAACATGTTCTAGTTTGGCAGGGGGTTGATCAAAGTACGGGGGCGATGACTGTGCACTATTAGCGTGTGCTAATTTGCCTATCAGCATTTCGCGTTTACGGCCAAAGCCTTTCGCTTTTTGCATGCTAAAGCCTGCAGCTATTAAGCCTCGGCGTACAAAGCCTGCAGCGGTAAATGTGGCAAGTGTTGCATGCTTGCGCGATATATCAACCATGGCATTAAACACACTTTGTTGCCACATGTCAGGGTTTTTACTCGGTGCAAAGCCATCTAAAAACCACGCATCGACCACCCCTGATTGCGGGTAGCTCATTGCATTTATTGAATCAAGCACGTCGCCAAAATACAAATCAAGAATAACCTGGCCGTTATTAAATTCTATGCGATGACAGCCGCCTAAATTTATAGGGTAATGTGTTATTAATTCATCACTAAGCTTGTTTAATGTTGGCCACGCTTGCAGTGCTTTTTTTAGATCATCAGCATTAAGCGGGTATTTTTCAAACGAAATAAAATGCAATCGCTTAACCCGTTTGCCTACTTGATTTTGAACTTGTTGATTGGCAAGGTGGTCATTAAAGTGTTGCCATGCATTTAAAAAGTTTAAACCAGTACCAAAACCGGTTTCGGCAATAACAAAATGCGTTTGGTCATGATTTTGTAACCGCGCCTGTATATTGTTTTGTTGATAAAACACGTAATGCGATTCAGCAAGGCCGTCGTCATTAGAAAAATAAACATCGTCAAAGTTATCGGCTACCGGTGTGCCTACTTCATTAAAGTGTATTTGGGCGTTTTTTATCATGACTTATTAAATTTTTAGACAGTATTTTTTAATTATTTTACGGGTTTTCTTTGAAATAGTCTGGCGTTATTTATAAGCTATTAAATTCAGAGTACAGGTGTACGCTAGAAAGCTGACCACTTAACACCTAAAAACAGCGTAAAATACACAGTAATTTAGTATCAAGCTAAGGGAATTACCCATGAGAAGAGCCGTAATTACGGGTATCGGTGTTGTATCAAGCATCGGTAATAACAAACAAGAAGTATTAGAGTCACTAAAAGCGGGCAAAAGCGGTATTGCTTTTAACCAAGAATTTGCCGATTACAACTTACGTAGTAATGTATCGGGCAAAATTGATATTGATGTTAAAGAACACGTAGACCGTAAAGCAATGCGCTTTATGGGTGATGCTGCTGCTTACTCTTATATTTCTATGAAGCAAGCAATTGAAGACGCTGGCTTATCTGATGAGCAAGTATCTAATGAGCGCACGGGTTTATTAGTTGGCTCTGGTGGTGGCTCTTCAAAGTGGCAAGTAGAAGCGGCCGATATTTTGCGCGAAAAAGGCGTAAAGCGCGTAGGTCCTTATATGGTTCCGCGTACGATGGCAAGCACGACATCGGCTTGTTTAGCAACGCCATTTAAAATTAAAGGCGTTAACTATTCTATAAGCTCTGCGTGTGCAACATCTGCACATTGTATTGGCCACGCTGTTGAGCAAATTCAATTAGGCAAGCAAGATGTTATTTTTGCCGGTGGTGGTGAAGAGCTCCACTGGACCCTTGCAATGGAATTTGACGCAATGGGCGCGTTATCTACCAAATATAATGAAACACCAGAAAAAGCATCTCGTACGTACGATGCAAACCGCGATGGTTTTGTTATTTCTGCTGGTGGCGGTATTGTTGTAGTAGAAGAGCTTGAGCATGCACTTGCTCGTGGCGCACATATTTACGCAGAAATTGTAGGCTACGGTGCTACATCTGATGGCTACGACATGGTAGCACCTTCAGGTGAAGGCGCAGTACGCTGTATGCGCCAAGCAATGCAAGGCGTTGATACACCAATTGATTATTTAAACACGCACGGTACATCTACGCCAGTAGGCGATGTTAAAGAGCTAGGCGCTATTCAAGAAGTATTTGGTGGTAACTCGCCGCTTATTAGTGCGACTAAATCATTAACGGGACATGCACTAGGTGCTGCGGGTGTTCACGAAGCTATTTTCTCAATTCTAATGATGGAAAACGACTTTGTAGCGCCATCTATTAACGTAGATGAGCTAGATGAGCAAGCACAAGGCCTTAACATTGTAACTGAGCGCCGTGATGCACAGCTTAATACTGTTATGTCTAATAGCTTTGGTTTTGGTGGTACAAACGCCACATTAGTTATGAGCAAATATAAAGGTTAATTCGTTTTCTCTTTATAGTGATTAAAAGCCGAGCATTGCTCGGCTTTTTAGTTTGTGTAATGGCTCGGTTGTTCGTTACAATAGCGCCTCATTTTGCCATACGGACTCCCCAATGAAGATTCTTGCCGATCAAAACATGCCTTTAGTTGAGCAGTATTTTGCAGACTTTGGTGAGGTAACGCGCTTTGATGGACGAAACTTAACACCCGATGCGTTAATTGATGTTGATGTATTACTTACGCGTTCGGTTACTAAAGTAAACAGTGACTTGCTTGCCCACGCTAATAAATTAAGCTTTGTAGGTACCGCCACTATTGGTGTTGATCATATAGATACACAGTTACTAAACGATAAAGGCATTGCCTTTAGTAGTGCCCCAGGTTGCAATGCAGTGGCGGTGGCTGAGTATGTAATAAGTAGCTTGTTTGCCTTAAGCCAAGAAAACGCAGCCCCTTTAAGTGGTCAAACAATAGGTATTGTTGGGGTGGGTAACATTGGCAGCTGTTTAGCACAAAAACTAAAAGCACTTAATGTTGATGTTTTATTATGTGACCCAATTAAACATGAGCAGGGCTTATTAGCCGAGCATGTTGAGCTTGACGAACTACTTGAGCGCGTAGATGCGGTTACCTTTCATGTACCGCTGATTAAAACCGGTGAGCACAAAACGCATCATTTAATTGATGAAAAACGCCTTAAAGCGTTAAAGCCTGGGTTAGCAGTTATAAATGCGAGCCGTGGAGAAGTAATTGATAATCAAGCTTTGTTATCGGTTATGGAGCAAGGGGCAGACTTAGATTTGGTTTTGGATGTTTGGGAAAACGAGCCTAACATTTTAATTCCATTGCTTGATCATGTGCGCTATGCCAGCGTGCACATTGCTGGCCATACCCTTGAAGGAAAAGCCCGCGGCACACAAATGCTGTACCAAGCATTGTGTAAATTAAAAGGCGTAACCGCAGAAAAATCTCTTGCTGATTTTTTACCACAACCTGCTGTTACAAGCCTAAGTTTACAAAGCAGCTTTACTGAGGCTGATATTGCGCGTTTAGTGCATTTAATTTACGACGTACGCCGTGATGATGGCATTTTGCTGCGCAACTTAGCAGAAGACGGGTTTGATAGTTTACGTAAAAACTACCCAGTCAGGCGTGAGTTTAGCACTTTAACGGTAAAAGAGAGTGCACAGCATACAGATGCACTCGCTCAGCTTGGCTTTAACACCGCAAACTAATTTAACTAGTAGTGTTGTTTTAACACTGCTTAAAGAGGATAAAATATGTCGCAAAAATATAACGTTGCTGTACTTGGCGCTACAGGCTTAGTAGGTCGTCAAATTATTGAAACCCTGGAAGATCGTAAATTTCCGGTAGACCAACTTTTTTTACTAGCCAGTAGCCGCAGCGCAGGTGAAGACATAAAGTTTCGTGGTGAAACCATTGAAGTGCAAGACGTAGAAGGCTTTGACTTTAGCCAAGCACACATAGGTTTGTTTTCAGCTGGTGGCAGTGTATCAGAAAAATACGCGCCAATTGCAGCCGATGCGGGCTGTGTTGTAATTGATAACACCTCACATTTTAGAAATGATTTTGAAGTACCGCTAGTGGTACCAGAAGTTAATGCAGCCAGCCTTGAAGACTTTAGAAATCGCAATATTATTGCAAACCCTAACTGCTCTACTATTCAAATGATGCTAGCGCTTAAACCAATTTACGATGCTTATGGTATTGACCGCATTAATGTATCTACTTACCAAGCCGTATCTGGTGCAGGCAAAGAAGCCGTAGATGAATTAGCAAAGCAAACAGCTAATTTAATGAATGCTCGCCCAATGGAAAACGAAATTTTTCCTAAGCAAATTGCATTTAACGTTATTCCTCAAATAGATACCTTTGAAGATAACGGCTACACGCGCGAAGAAATGAAAATGGTAAACGAAACGCATAAAATTTTGGGTGATACCACTATTGCTGTTAACCCAACCTGTGTACGTGTACCTGTATTTTTTGGCCACTCTGAGTCAATCAACATTGAAACACGCATGCCGTATGACTTTGAGCACGTTAAACAGCTTTTAAATGATGCCCCGGGAGTCGAGCTTATTGAAGATGAGGGCGATTACCCAACCGCGGTTTCAGATGCCAGTGGTAATGATACAGTTTACGTAGGCCGCTTACGAGCTGATATTTCGCACCCTCATGGTTTAAATATGTGGGTTGTAAGTGATAACACTCGTAAAGGGGCTGCCACTAATAGTGTGCAAATAGCAGAAGAGTTAATCGCTAACTACTTATAAATACCCGCTAATATTGTGTGTAAATTAAGCGGCAAACTTTTATAGTTTGCCGCTTTTGTATTTAAGGGAGTCAAATTATTGCCGCTTAGCGTTGCTACTAAACTAAACGCCTTGATCTATCACGATAAAATAGTATTAAGAATAAAGTTTTAAGGTATTTATTTTCAAAGCGTTGCAATGGATATTAGGCCGCAACTGGTTTATAGTTTGTAACTGGAATAGAGCTTGCAATAAAAATAGATTGTAATAACAAATGTAGATCAGCTATTTGGCTGGTTACGGCAAGAATAATTAATGTTGAGCAGCTAAATAAATAGCAAAGCATTTAACATTTACACATTAAAGGATCAGCATGCGCGGTTTAGCTTCACTTATTATATTAGCGTCTGCATTGGTAGTAACTCCAATTTACTCTCAAGACAGCACCCAATTAAAGGGGCCAAAAGGCGCTGACTATGGTGCGCAAGGGCGATCAATAGGGCCTATAAAGCCAACCGATACACTATGGCGTATTGCTGCCAAAGTACGCCCAGATAACTCAGTTAGTATTTACCAAGTTATGCAGGCCTTGTATAACAAAAACCCTAATTCTTTTTTAGAACAAAACCTAAACCACATGCAAAGTGGTGCATATTTAAAAATACCCACTTTAGCGGAAATTAGACGCGTAAATCCACAGCTTGCTAAACAACGCTCAGAGCAAGATGACGCGCTGTGGGAAAAAAAGAAAAATGGCACACTAACCACCAGTGAAATTAATGCCGCGCAAACTAAAGTAACACAAGCTCGTAAAGCCGATGTTGACGACGCTAAAAAAGAAATCCAAAAAGAATTAAATGAAATAAAAACCCAGCAAGGTAATAAGCTTGTAGAGCTGCAGCAGCAATTTAAAAGCTCGGTTAATAATGTAGAAGAAATATTAGCTGAAAATAATAATCTCAAAAAACAATTGTCGGGTATTTCAAAAGAGCTCGCCAATGTAAAAGAACAGCTAGGTCAAGACAGCGAAATTCAAAAACAGCTAAAAGAGCTAATAGAAAAACAAAACGAAATAATAGCTCAGCAAAAAGTGCAAGAAGTACCAAAAGAAGAACCTTTTGACCTAGGCGCTTTAATGTCTAACCCACTTGTGCTTATTTTATTAATGACCATTCCTGCGTTATTAATTATTTTTGCTGTGGTGATGTTTTTACGAAAGCGCGCCAACAAAGACGAAGAAACTCAAGATGACGATGATTTTCTGCCACAAACGCCCAGCTTTACCGAAGACGAGCCGCAAAGTAATGATGCGTTAGACGATCCAATCATTCCTGACCCTCTTGATGATTTAGATATTCAACTAGATGACAATCATAGCAACGATATTTTGCCAGAGGATGATATTGCATTTGATGATTCTCTCGATGATGCGTTAGACGATGAATTTTCTGATTCAGAAAACTTGCTCGATCAAGACGAATTAGAAAGCCTATTAAGTGATGATATTGTTTTTGATGACGAAGGCAGTGAAGGGGACGAGTTAGACGTTTTCATGCAGCAGGGCTTTGATGAACCTGTAGATGAAAAACAAGATGATGAAATTGACCTTGATTTAGATGATACAAAAGATTCGGACGATATTTTAAGCAGTGACGACCTAGACGATTTATTTGATGAGGACGATAGCCTGCCTGAAATTGACTTGCCTGAGGTTGAGCAACCTACCGCAGATAGCAGCTTAGAAAGCAATGATGAGTTGGCCGCCTTAAGCGAAGAGCTAGCCCAAGAAGAGGATGATGACTTTGATATTGATGAATTATTAGATCAACAAGCTGATAAAGAATCATCAAAAGACGATGACTTTGATTTAGACGACATAGACAGCTTAATTGATGAAGCAGGCGATACACCTGATGAAACACCTACTGATGCTGCGCTGGTTGAAGAAAGCGATGACTTTGATTTAGACGACATAGACAGCTTAATTGATGAAGCGGGCGATACACCTGATGAAACACCTACTGATGCTGCGCTAGTTGAAGAAAGCGATGACTTTGATTTAGACGACATAGACAGCTTAATTGATGAAGCGGGCGATACACCTGATGAAACCCCTGCTGATGCGCTAGTTGAAGAGAGCGATGACTTTGATTTAGACGACATAGACAGCCTAATTGATGAAGCGGGCGATACACCTGATGAAGCCCCTGCTGATGCGCTAGTTGAAGAGAGCGATGACTTTGATTTAGACGACATAGACAGCTTAATTGATGAAGCAGGCGATACACCTGATGAAACCCCTGCTGATGCGCTAGTTGAAGAAAGCGATGACTTTGATTTAGACGACATAGACGGCTTAATTGATGAAGCCGGCGATACAACCGAAGAAGCTCCTGCTGATGCGCTAGTTGAAGAAAGCGATGACTTTGATTTAGACGACATAGACAGCTTAATTGATGAAGTTGAAGATTCATCTGCCGCTCAAGTAGCAACAGATAATGATACAGAGCGAGATATTGATAGCGCATTAGCTGATTCAGTCGAAGATCTAGCTGATGCACAGGAAGATTTTGACGAAGATGATATTGAAACATTAGCGTCTTCACTTATTGATGAGCCAGAGCTTGTAGAAGAGCCAGAACTTCTCGAGGAACCAGAGCTTGCAGAAGAGCCAGAACTTCTCGAGGAACCAGAGCTTGTAGAAGAGCCTGACCTCGAAGAAGAGCCAGATTTCGAAGAGGAGCCTGAACTTGTAGAAGAGCCTGAGCTTGAAGAGGAGCCTGAGCTTGAAGAAGAACCCGAGCTTGTAGAAGAACCCGAGCTTGTAGGAGAGCCTGAACTTGTAGAAGAGCCTGAACTTGTAGAAGAACCTGAACTTGTAGAAGAACCTGAACTTGTAGAAGAACCTGAACTTGTAGAAGAACCTGAACTTGAAGAAGAACCTGAACTTGTAGAAGAACCTGAACTTGAAGAAGAGCCTGAACTTGTAGAAGAGCCTGAGCTTGAAGAAGAGCCAGAACTTCTCGAGGAACCAGAGCTTGTAGAAGAGCCTGAGCTTGTAGAAGAGCCAGAGCTTGTAGAAGAACCAGAGCTTGTAGAAGAACCAGAGCTTGTAGAAGAACCAGAGCTTGATGCTGACTTGCTTGAAAACACTGACTTTACAGATAGTTCAGAAACGTTACTCGACCCAGAGGATGCACAGGAAGAGTACACTGACGATACCCTAAAAAGTGTTGATGAATTACTCAACGAGCTACAGCAGGCTACAGACGAAGACTATGTTGAAAACCCTGATTGGGCGTTAGATGATCTTGATGATGACATTGAAGAGGTAGAGGTTGATTTAGGTGACGATCCGCTTGATTCACAAGAAACACCAGCGAGTCCGCTTTTAGATACTCAACCTGAAAATGATGCTGTAAATGATACGCTTAGTGATGATATAGACTTTTCAGATGATAAGCCCGAGACGTTAGATGTAACAGAGCAACAGCAATATCTTCCTGATGAGTTATTGGGAGATGAGCTTGATGGTGATGCAACAGGCATGCAGCCAAGCCAAGCTGAACAAGACTTAGCAAACGCACTTTCAGGCAGTGAATTAGATAGCTTAGAAGACGACTTTGATGATGAGTTACTCATTGATAACGATTTTTCAGAGCCAGAGCTTGAGCCGAAGCATACCGATGATATAGGTGCAGATGATAACCACGCTCAAGTGCCGTCATCACTTGATGAATTAACTGATGATGAAAGCGAGCTAGATTTATCTGAAAATACGGATGAAGACGAAGGGGTTTTCGATGATGATTTATTGCAAAGCGTTGATGAGCTAGACGACGAGCTCAATGCTTTATTAGATGAGCAAGTAACTCCAAGTGAAGAACTTGACGAGTACCCTGAGTTAGAGCTTGATAACGATGACGAAATTGATTTAGATGATCAGCAATCATATAGTCCGCAAGAGTTACAAGGTGATGAACTTGATGGACAAGCAAGCGGTATGGCGCCAAGCCAAGCTGAGCAAGACTTAGCAAATGCACTTGCTGGTAACACTGGTATTGATGCGTTAGAAGCCGACCTAGATGACGAGCCGCTGATTGACGATAAGCTTGATGCGCCTTTACCGCAAGAGGAACCTCTAGGTGAGGCGAAAACAACGGATAGTGCGCAGGAACAGCCTGATTTTGACGATGCAATTTTAGAACAAGCACTTTCAGAAGACGTTGAAGATGAAATAACAAATTCGCAATTAGAAGCCGAGCTAACACAGGCTGCTGATGATCAAACTAATGAAGACGTTATACCCGACGAGCAGCTAGACGATGAGTTTATGGCTGACTTAACGCAAACCGATTTTGATGCGTTGCTTAGTGAGTTAGGTGAACCGGATGAGTTAAATTTAGAAGATAGCAGCGAATTTGATGTCGACTTTGATAGCCTATTAAACGAAGACTTAGACACTGAAGTTGAAGCGAAAGCGGTGCAAGAAGAGCCTTCGCAAAATGAACCGCAGGCTACAACAGATGATTTTGTTGATATTGACGCGCTACTTGAGCAAAGCGATGACTCAGTACTTGAGCACGAGCCCTATGACGAGGTTAATATGGACGTAGGGTTAAGTGACTTTGATTCGTTACTTGCAGGCGATAACCCAACAGATGTTGACTTAGAAAGCGGTGGTTATTCTGCCAAGCTTGATTTGGCAAGAGCATACATTGAAATTGACGACTTTGACTCAGCCCTTAAAGTGATTGAAGATGTTATTGAAAGTGGCCCTGAAGATGTACAAGAAGAAGCGCAAAGTTTAAAAGCTAAACTTAACTAGAGCATTCATGATTATAAAAACCGCATTAGCTTTGTTAATGCGGTTTTTTTATAGGTACGAATAACTCTAACCTATAAAAGCACTTAATTAGTTTTAGACGTTAATTAAACCCAAGACGTTAAAAGCTCACTAACTTATCGCTGTGTTTTATTGGGGTAAAATAAATTACTTAATTTTGCGAATAACTATAAATAGACGAGGTTACTTTTATTGCATCGCGAGATAGCATAAAATGCCCCGTTCATTAGCACAGTAGGTAAAGCAGTAATTATGCGAGTAGCACTTGGAGTTGAATACAACGGCGCACGTTACAGTGGGTGGCAACGTCAGTCTCATGTAAATAGCGTACAACAAGAAGTAGAAAAAGCGTTGTCGAGCATTTGTAATCATCCGGTTGAAATAGTGTGTGCGGGTCGCACAGATGCAGGTGTACATGGGACTGGTCAAGTTGTACACTTTGAAACCCATGCTCCCCGTGAGATGGTTGCATTTACTATGGGAATGAACACGTTACTCCCTAAAGATATAGCGATTCGTTTTGCACAACCTGTTAGTGAAGACTTTCATGCACGCTTTAGCGCAACAGCGCGTCGTTATCGTTATGTTATTTATAATTACGCTTATAGAGGCGCAGTTATGAATGAAGGCGTTACGCACTTTCATCACCCACTTGATGAAACAAAAATGCAAGAGGCGTGTCAGTACTTAATTGGCGAGCACGACTTTACCTCTTTTAGAGCGCTGCATTGCCAAGCTAATACAGCAAACAGAACTATTCATCATTTATCGGTACAACGCCAGGGCGATTACGTTATTATTGATATTAAAGCGAACGCTTTTTTACACCATATGGTGCGTAATATTACCGGCTGTTTAATGGATATAGGTCTACACAAGCACCAACCTGTATGGTTAAAAGAGCTATTAGATTTAAAAGAGCGTGCTAAAGCCAGTGCCACGGCAAAAGCCGCGGGTCTTTATTTAGTAGATGTAGATTACCCAGAGCACTTTAATATTCCTAAAACCCCACTAGGGCCATTATTTTTACCTGACTCGGAATGTTAGTGTTGAATTTATAAGCGTTTATCTAACTACTAAGACCAGTTTTTTATACCGTGTTTGTGTAATTCATGTTTTAATTGAAAAAATCTGTCTGCTACTTATTAGCAGACTCGCGACACAGAACAGCATTAAGAGAGTTGCAAATGAGTTGGTTAGAAAAAATCTTACCTAAAACGACTAAGTCGTCAGGTCGTAAAGAAATTCCAGAAGGCGTTTGGGCTAAATGTACAGCTTGCGATTCAATTTTATATAAAGCTGAACTAGAAAAATCATTAAACGTATGTCCTAAATGCGACCATCACATGCGTGTGAGCGGCCGTAAACGTTTAGAGCACTTTTTAGATGAAGGTGACCGCACGGAGCTTGGCACTGAGCACGAGCCTAAAGATGTATTAAAGTTTAAAGACTCTAAAAAATACTCAGACCGTATTAGCGCAGCCCAAAAATCAAGTGGCGAAAAAGACGCGTTAGTAGCAATGAAGGGCCGCTTAAAAGGTATTCCTGTTGCTGCGGTTGCTTTTGAATTCTCATTTATGGGTGGTTCAATGGCTTCGGTTGTAGGCGCACGTTTTGTTGATGCCGTAGACCAATGTTTAGAGCACAACATGCCATTAGTGTGTTTTTCTGCCTCAGGTGGTGCACGTATGCAAGAAGCGCTTATGTCGCTTATGCAAATGGCTAAAACCAGCGCTGCGCTTGCTAAAATGAGCGAAAAAGGCCTGCCGTTTATATCAGTAATGACCGACCCAACCATGGGTGGCGTATCTGCATCATTAGCGATGTTAGGTGATATTAACGTAGCTGAGCCAAAAGCTTTAATTGGCTTTGCGGGTCCGCGCGTAATTGAGCAAACAGTACGTGAAACCTTGCCAGAAGGTTTTCAACGCAGTGAGTTCTTATTAGAGCACGGTGCAATTGATATGATTATTGACCGTCGTGAAATGCGCGACACATTAGCACGCGTACTTGCTAAATTTATGAACTTGCCTTCTACCGAACAAGAGCATAGAGTAGCGTAAATTTCAGCTTTACTGATTACACGCTATGACAAATACAATTCCTAGCCAATCATCAAGCCTTGATGATTGGCTTTGTTATTTAGAGAGTGTTCACCCTGCAAATATTGAAATGGGACTCGAACGCGTTGCTACTGTTGCAAATAACATTGGCTTATTAAACACTTCCAGCAAAATTATTCTTATTGGCGGCACAAACGGCAAAGGCACAACTGCACGCTGTTTAGAATCGCTATTACTTGCGCAAGGTTACAGCGTAGGTACGTATGCCTCTCCTCATTTAATTAGATACAACGAGCGTGTGCGCATAAATGGCCAAGAGCTTGATGATCAATACCATGTTGATGCCTTTAACACGCTAGAGCAAGGTCGCGCTAGCACGGCGCTTACATATTTCGAATATGGCACCCTAGGTGCGCTGGCTATTTTTAAACGCTTTGAGGTTGATTATGTGCTGCTTGAGGTTGGTTTGGGCGGGCGCTTTGATGCCACCAATATTGTTACACCTTATGCAAGCGTGATCACCACCATAGATTTAGATCATAAAGAATACCTAGGCGATACACGAGAGTTAGTTGCTTATGATAAGGCAGGTATATTTCGTCAAAACACGCCGGCTATTATTGGTGATTTAAACATACCACATACAATGACCGATTACGGTGCTGAGATTAAAGCAGGCATGATTATATCCGGTACTGATTTTATATTCAAAGAGCACGAAGCGCATTTTACATGGCAATATAAAAATTATAATTTGCTGTTAGATAAGCCAGCTATCCCTGCACAAAATGCAGCAACGGCCTTAACAACCCTAGCTGTGCTAAATTTATTGCCAAGTGATGAGGTAATTAAGCATTGTTTAGCTAACTTAGTTGTTGAGGGGCGCTTTGAGCAATTAAGCACTGCACCTTTAGTGTTTACCGATGTAGCTCACAACCCCGAATCTGCTCGTTATTTAGCACTAAAGCTTGCAAGCTATAAAGATAAAGGCTTTAAAATTCATGCATTAGTCGCTATGCTTGCTGATAAAGATAAAGCGGGTGTACTTAAAGAGGTAAGCCATGTAATTGATCACTGGTCTCTTACTAGCTTGCATATACCTCGTGGCGATAACGTTGAAAATATGGCCGCGGCGTTGCAAACTATACCTCATACAGGCACGCATGAACGCTATAATAGTGTGCACGAAGCACTTAATGTAATTATGCCTACACAGCAAAGTGATACGCTTTTAATTGTGTTTGGGTCATTTTTTACTGTTGCAGATGCTATAAACTACTTTAAAAAATAGAGAGAAAGTCGGTGAACTCAGGTTTTATAAATCGTTTAGTCGGAACCAGTATTGTGGTGATCGCAGCAATTGTGTTTATTCCTAATATACTCGATGGCGAAAAGGTCCACTACAAAGAGGGCTTTAAAGCTATCCCTGAACGCTCTGAGTTTAAAACTATTGACCTTCAAGAGTCTATAGATGAAAAAGTAGCGCAGGCTGAGCCTTTAAAACAAGAGCAAATTGAAGACATAGCTGCCGATGACGATGTGCTAACAAGCAAACAAAGCCAATACGCAGCAGAGCCTGAAATAGTCGAAGCAAGCATAGAGCCTCAAACTGCGCCAGAGCCTGTAGCGAAAGCGCCAGAGCCGGTAAAAGCAAAACCTATTGCACCACGTAAAAGTGAAGAAAACCTCACTGATATGGCCTATGTAATTCAGCTAGGTAGTTTTTCCCATGCCGCCAATGTTAAGGCCTTACAAGCTAAGCTTAAAGCGAAAGGCTTTAAAACGTTTACAAAACCAATTAAAACGCCAAATGGCACATTGACTAAAGTGTTTGTTGGTCCCTCGCTTAATAAGGCGGAGCTGACCAAAAAGTTACCCGAGCTAAAAGCGCTTACTAAGTTAAACGGCAAAGTCACTCAATACAGCGTCTCTAATTGATTTTAAAAGGCCTTACTATAGTAAGGCTTTTTTTGTTTTTAAGGGCTAAAAATAGCCGTTAAAGTGATAAGTTTTTGTACGTGCTAGTTGCTGGTTATCTCCCGCTTTAACTTGCATATTAACGAGGTTTGGGTATAGAATGCGCCCCAAAATAGCGACTAATTGGTTAATATGATCTGGGTTGATTACGCCATTCTTGGCATCATTGCACTGTCTACCATCATCGGTTTAATACGCGGCTTTGTTAAAGAAGCTATGTCATTAGCAGTATGGGCTTGCGCATTTATCATCTCTAGTTTGTTTTACCAATATTTAGCTTCCTTCCTAACAAGTATTTCTGAACCCCTTTTAAGAAATGCGGCGGCCATTGCCATACTCTTCTTTGCGACGCTACTGTTAGGCGGTTTACTAAACTACATTTTAGGTGAGCTTGTACAACGTACTGGTTTATCTGGCACCGATCGTGTCTTCGGCATTGTTTTTGGTGCGTTACGAGGCGTGTTGGTCGTGAGCGCGTTACTCTTCTTTCTTGATGCTTTTACTGGTGCACCAAACACGCACTGGTGGGGCAATTCTATTTTGATTCCAGAATTTGGCTTTGTTGTTGAATGGTTCTTTTCGTACCTAGAAAACAACTCGAGCTTTTTAAATTCAGTAAACCGTTAATCGGCGAGGATAAATTACATGTGTGGTATCGTTGGGATAGTCGGAACATCTCCTGTTAATCAGGCGATTTATGATGGCTTAACTGTTTTGCAGCACCGAGGTCAAGATGCCGCGGGCATCATTACCATTGAAAACAATACGTTTAGCTTGCGCAAAGCAAATGGCCTAGTAAAGGATGTGTTTCACACCCGCCATATGAAACGACTACAAGGCACAATTGGTATTGGCCACGTACGTTACCCTACTGCTGGCTCGTCAAGTTCATCTGAAGCGCAGCCGTTTTACGTTAATTCACCATTTGGTATTGCGCTTGCGCACAATGGTAATTTAACCAATGCTGAAACTCTAAAGCAGCAACTGTTCTCAGAAGCGCGTCGTCACGTTAATACAACGTCTGACTCAGAAATACTACTTAATATCATGGCACATGAGCTAAGTAAGTCTGACAAATTACATTTAGACGCTGAAGACATCTTCACTGCAGTAACCGAAGTAAACAACAAAGTAACCGGTGGCTACGCCGCTATTGCGATGATTATTGGCCACGGTGTTTTAGCATTTCGTGACCCTAATGGTATCCGTCCTTTGGTATTTGGTAAGCGTGAAACCCCTAAAGGCACTGAGTACATGTTTGCCTCAGAAAGCGTAGCATTAAAGCCAGACGGCTTTGAATTTGTGCGTGACGTTGCACCAGGTGAAGCGATTTACGTAACTGAAGATGGCCAATTTCATTCACAAAGTTGTGCTGAAAAAGCCTCTTATGCGCCGTGTATTTTTGAGTTTGTTTATTTTGCTCGCCCTGATTCAACCATCGATCGTATGTCGGTTTATGCAACGCGTGTAAATATGGGTACTAAACTGGGTGAAAAAATTGCGCGTGAGTGGAGCGATAAAGACATTGACGTTGTTATCCCAATTCCTGAAACCTCATGCGATGTGGCGTTAGAAATTGCCCGCATGCTTGATTTACCTTACCGCCAAGGCTTTGTTAAAAACCGTTATATTGGTCGTACATTTATCATGCCTGGCCAAGAAATGCGTAAAAAGTCAGTGCGTCAAAAGCTAAATGCGATTGACCGTGAGTTTAAAGGTAAAAACGTTTTACTGGTTGATGATTCAATTGTACGCGGTACAACCTCGGCACAAATTGTAGAAATGGCCCGTGAAGCCGGAGCAAAAAATGTGTATTTTGCCTCAGCAGCACCAGAAATTCGTTTTCCTAATGTGTATGGTATTGATATGCCATCTGCCGCAGAGCTTATTGCGCATGGCCGCGAAGTTGAAGACATTAACCAAAGCATCAGTGCTGATGGCTTAATTTTTCAATCGCTAAACGATTTAATTGCCGCTGTAAGCCAAGAAAACCCAGAAATTACTAAGTTTGAAACCTCTGTATTTGATGGGCAATACATTACCGGCGATATCGATCAAGATTACTTAAACCATATTGATCAATTGCGTAACGACTCGGCTAAAAGTAACCGCGAAAACGCCATGTCATCAGGCCTTGAAATACACAATCAAGATGCCAACGAAGCTGATTAATGTGTGATTAAACATAATCAGAGATAAAAAAAGGAGCTAATTAGCTCCTTTTTTGCGAAGGAAAGAAAGGGAACACTTCATATCAAACAACGTGGTTGATTAGGTAAACATTGGACTCACAATGCCGTTAGTCCAAAGTATTGCGGTTACAGCTAAAATTATTACCAATAAAATTAGCCCGCAGGTAACAACAGAGCTGGCATAAATAAAGCCGCGCTCTTGTGGAATATGCATTAGTATTGGCACGCCTGTATAAAGCAAGTACACCGAGTAGGCTAGGGCAATCATACCTACGCAAACAACAAACCACAGCTCAGGTAAAAAAGCGGCTAAGGCCGACATAAACACGGGTGTAGCAGTATAAGCGGCAAGTTCAAGCGTTTGTGTAAAGGTAGGTTTAGCACCAAATGTAACGGCCATCCAATGGGCTAAATAGGCCAGTGCAAACACACCGGCTATTAACGCACCATACATAGCCACGGCAATTAGCAGTGCGCTTTCATGTGTTAAAAATACTGGGTTGCCCGCACCAATACTCCAGCCTAAATACACCGATGAGTAATACCCCATAATCGATGGAAATAATGCAATAAGTAAAATATGCGACAGGCTATAAGTCAGGCTTTCGTGGCGGTTATCTATTGTTTGCCATTCTTCGAGTGGATGAGCATAAATGCCCCACAGGTGGTTCAGTATCATAGCGGTACTCCATAAAAGGAACGTATTACTGTTGGTTATAATTTAGTTTTAGTTAGTTTGTTTTTTATACAGCACCTATATTTATGGTTTAGTTCATATACAAAGTCAAGTTAACTGCTTATTAACATTTTAAAGAGGTTGTTTTAGCTCGTTTTATTCTTCGTTATTTTTCGTGTTAAAATGGCTTTTTATTATTTGAAGTAACGAGCAGCCCTGTGCCACATAGCGAACTTTTAGCCCCTATTAATAATTTTTTATTGTGTGAAACCCCAAATGAATGGGTTATTGAGGCAGTAAAAAAAGAAAATTTATCGATTATTTTAATCGATCACTTAATTTGTGAGTTAAAAGCAGCGCAAAGTGCAATGTTTTTAATTCGTAAGTACGCGGTAGATAAAGACAGCAGCGATGCATTACTTGAATGGCTAAAGCCCTTTGAAACACTTATTTATAAACGCGAAGGTAATTGGCGTGATTTAGCGGCTAAAAATAAACTTACAAAATCTATTATCCCAAAGTCTAACTCACCTTACGGGCAAGATTTAATAGATAAAATGGTGATGCTAATAAAAGAAGAATTACATCACTTTTATCAAGTGCTCGAAATAATGGACGAGTATGGAGTAGAGTACCGCAGTATTACACCGTGTCGTTACGCTAAAGGGATGCTACGTAACGTTAAAACGTTTGAGCCTAATGCATTAGTCGATAAACTAATTGTAGGTGCTTATATTGAGGCTCGCTCATGTGAGCGTTTTGCTGCACTTGCTCCACATGTTGATAAACGCTTAGGCGATTTTTATATTTCATTGCTTCGCTCTGAGGCGCGCCATTATCAAGATTACTTAACACTGGCACAAGAAATTGCTGATTTTGATATTACTGAGCGAGTCGACTTTTTTGGTAAAATTGAGGCTGATTTGATCACTAGCCCTGATGAAGACTTTAAATTTCACAGTGGCGCTCCTGCACTAGTTACTAATTAAAGCAGTGTTATTTAGCTCTTCAAGCACACCGGTTAGTTAGGTGTGCTACTTCTTTCTATAAAGTCTATGAGCTCAAGCGCCGTGCTTTGAGAAAAGCCATGTTTTACTAATAGCTCTTTTGCGGTGCCATTGTATAAAATAGTAGAAAAGCCTTGTTCAAGCGCGTCTCTTTTTTGTTTTGCATCAGGGTCAGACTTTGGAAACATAACATGCAGTTGATGATGCTCTAAATCGGGCGAAATATATTCAACTTGTGGCGCGCCGGGTTCATTAAGCTTTTCGGTGTTTTTTAACCAGTATTCACCCACTTCTTTAGTGCCTGCTACTAAGTCTATTCGTCCTTTTTGAAGCATATATAAACTGTTAATTAACCCGCGAGTTGAGGTTACGGCCAGTCCATTACTTTCAGAAAAAACTTCACTTACTGCGTAGCCAACGCCTTTACAAATACTGTATGGCTGTAAAGAGTCCATACTGCCGTCATAGTTTATTTGTCTGTCTTTGAGCTTAAATAGTCCAACGTATACGTTAGCAAGTGGGCGCGAATAATAAAAAAGATCAGTACGCGACTTTGTATAAAAAGCGCCTAAAATTGCATCTTTTTTATTTATTTTGGTAAGCTCCAGCGCTCTGTTCCAGCTGGTAAACTCGATGTCGTTATTAATATTTTGATTAGCTAAGGCCGCTTTAGTTAAGGCAGTAACCCAGCCGTTATCAATTAAGCGCTCACCAATATAGGGTGGGGAGTTTTCGGCGACGAGCTGCCAATTTTCTGAGGCATACCCTTTGGAAAAAATGCAACAAAGCACCAAACAATAAATAGCTTTATACATATATCCTTATCCTATTACCAAAAAGTACTTAAATAATAGTCAGGATTTGAGATTATGCGAAGGGCGTATTAATGAGTTTTTGACCTTGTGGAGTAACCACTAAATATGAGCCTTGAGTATACCAATCACCAAGCACAGTTCGTGTTAGTGTTTGCTTACCTACAGTGTAAGTGTGTACGTCAGGGCGGTGGGTGTGGCCGTGTATCATGTTGCTTACATTATACTTGGCAAACATCGCTAGTACGGCGTCATCTACTACGTCTAAAATTTCTATGGGTTTGTCGGCTTGGCTTAATTTGCTTTTTTCTCTGGCATTGCGAGCAATTTTTTTTCTGTACCATAGTGGCATTGCTAACATTAATTTAGGCCACCACCAACCGCGACTTTTTTTACGAAACTTTTGATACTCAATATCTTGAGTACACATTTCATCACCGTGCAAAATAACAGTGGGAGTGCCATATAAATCTATAACCGTTTGCTCGTTTAGCAATACCATACCTGCGCGTTTAGCGTATTGCTCACGCATAATAAAATCGCGATTACCGTGTATAAAGTACACTGGTGTACCGCCATCTTTAACGGCTTTTAAATGCTTTGCTACCTCACTAGCCAATTCTGTTACGTAGTCATCCCCGACCCATACTTCAAAAAAATCACCTAAAATATACAGTGCATCTACGGGCTTACCAATAATGTGCGTATTTATAAAGCGATAAAAGGCCTCGCTAATATCTGGGCGGTTTTCACTTAGGTGTAAGTCTGCAATAAAGTAGGTTTGAGAAGTCATAGAGGCATCTAGTTAGGTTAAATAAAAGCGGGCGAATACATAAATAATGTACTATGCCCGCTTAATTACTCAGTATATGAGTAAACGTTTAGCTTACAGTAACGTTTTCGATGATTACATTTTCAAGCGGTACGTCTTGGTGAAAACCAGCGCTGCCTGTTGCTACACCTTTAATTTTATTTACTACGTCCATGCCTTCAACTACTTCAGCAAATACACAGTAACCCCAGCCTTGCGAAGTTTCGCTGCTGTGGTTTAAAAAGTCGTTGTCGTTAACGTTAATAAAAAATTGGGCTGTTGCTGAATGTGGATCAGGCGTACGCGCCATTGCTAATGTACCTACTTTATTAGATAGGCCATTATTTGCTTCGTTTTGAATTGGGTCGTTAACGTCTTTTTGTTCCATACCAGGTACAAATCCACCGCCTTGCACCATAAAGCCGTCAATTACGCGGTGAAAAATAGTGCCGTTGTAAAAACCTGAGTTTGCGTACTCTAAAAAGTTTTTAACTGTGTTTGGAGCTTCTTGCTCAAACATTTTAATGGTGATGTCACCAAAATTAGTGTGTAGAACAACCATGTGGTTTCCTATATCTGGTTTAATTAGTCGCGCTATTTTATCTTAGTTAACTAAGATAAACAAAGTGCTTGTTCAATATATCCAAAGCTGCCCAAGGTATATACTTGTGCGTTTTACAGGGGGTTAATATCGAGGCGGTATTTTGCCGTTGTGGTATTTTCTCTCAATATATAACCATGCACAGAGCAAGAGTCTGTTAAGCAATAAACAGGGTGGTTTAAAACTGATTTTTACAGTGTTATTAATTTTAACAACAGAACCTCTATTACACACAATCAAGACCTCGCCAAAATTGGTTTTAATTCCAACTTAAACACGCGCATTGAGGTGGTTTGGGCATAAAAAGCGCTAGAGCGGGGGCTTTTCAAGTGTTAACATAGCCAACTCAGCAAACAGTCAAGGACTAAAAGTAAATGGTACAAATATACAACACACTCACGCGACAAAAAGAGCAGTTTAAACCTATGGTCGAAGGCAAAATCGACATGTATGTGTGTGGTATCACCATTTATGATTTTTGTCATATCGGTCATGCGCGTACATTTGTCGGGTTTGATGTTATTGTCCGCTACCTTCGCCACCTTGGGTACGACTTAAAATACGTACGTAATATTACCGACGTAGATGATAAAATAATTAAACGCGCAAACGAAAATGGCGAGTCAATTAATGACCTAACTTTGCGTATGACCCAAGCCATGCACGAAGACTTTGATAGCCTAAACATGCTGCGCCCAGATATTGAACCTACGGTTACAAACCATATGGATGAAATTATCGAAATGGTTGAGCGCTTAATTGCAAAAGGCCATGCATACGTAGCAAACGACGGCGACGTGCTTTTTGATGTTTCTACGTTTGAGCAGTACGGCGCACTATCGCAACAAGATTTAAGTATGCTCCAAGCAGGCTCTCGCGTAGAGGTTGCACAAGATAAAGACGATCCGCTTGATTTTGTATTGTGGAAAAAAGCAAAAGCAGGCGAGCCTTCTTGGTCATCTCCGTGGGGAGAAGGGCGTCCGGGTTGGCATATAGAATGTTCAGCAATGAGCTCAAAGCATTTAGGTGAGCATTTTGATATTCACGGTGGCGGCTCTGATTTACAGTTTCCGCATCACGAAAACGAAATTGCGCAATCATGCTGTGCAAACAATGGTAAGTATGTAAATACGTGGATCCACACAGGCATGGTACAAGTAAATAAAGAAAAAATGTCTAAGTCATTAGACAACTTTTTTACTGTGCGTGAGGTATTAAAAACATATGACGCTGAATCAGTTCGTTACTTTTTAATATCAGGGCATTACCGTAGCCAGTTAAATTACTCACAAGAGAATTTAGATCAAGCACGTTCATCGCTTGAACGTATTTACACAGCACTTCGCGGTGTTGAGCCAATAACGTGCGATATTGAAAACAATGAGTACGTGGCTAAATTTAGAAAAGCCATGAATGATGACTTTAATACACCAGAGGCGTTACCGGTGTTATTTGAACTGGCTAAAGAGCTAAACCGTGTTAAAGACACCGATACACAGCAAGCGGGTCAATTAGCATTTGTGCTACGCAGCATAGGCGAAGTGCTTGGTGTTGCCCAGCAAGCACCTGAATCGTTTTTGCAAGGCGGGCAAGATGATGATGAAGTGGCCACTATCGAAGCGCTGATTGTAAAACGTAATGAAGCGCGCGCAAACAAAGATTGGGCCGCTGCAGATGAAGCACGTGATGCACTTAATGCACTCGGTGTCGTGCTTGAAGACTCAGCAGGTAAAACAACATGGCGTAAAGCGTAAATGCGTTAAAGTAGCTTTTAAACTAAAAAGGGTTGCCAGTTGGCAACCCTTTTTTAATGCTAAGGCGTTAAATTAACTGTGGTATTTTTCACATGCTTCGAGGGTATTTTCAATTAAACTTGCTACAGTCATTGGGCCAACGCCACCCGGTACAGGGGTAATAAAATCAGCTTTTTGCTCTGCAACACCGTACTGCACATCGCCCACTAACTTGCCTGTATCTAAACGGTTAATACCTACATCAATCACAATCGCACCTTCTTTTACCCACTCACCAGGTATAAATTCAGGTTTACCTACGGCCACTACTAATAAGTCTGCGCGGCGCACATGGGTTTCTAAGTCTTGTGTGAATTTGTGACATACCGTTGTAGTACAACCGGCAAGTAATAACTCAAGCGACATAGGACGGCCAACAATATTAGAGGCGCCAACAACTACCGCATGCATCCCTTTGTAACGCACGCCCGTTGAATCTAATAAGGTAATAATCCCTTTGGGTGTACATGGGCGCAGCGCCGGCATACGTTGCGCTAAGCGGCCAATATTGTAAGGGTGAAAACCGTCTACATCTTTATGTGGTGTAATACGTTCTAAAATCTTTTCTGCATCTAGGCCTTCAGGTAGCGGTAGTTGCACTAAAATACCATCTACTTCGCCATCGTTATTTAGCTCATCAATTAATGCTAGTAGTTCTTCTTCGCTGGTTTGCGCAGGTAAATCAAATGACTTTGAAATAAATCCTACTTCTTCACACGCTTTACGCTTGGAGCCAACGTAAACTTGGCTTGCAGGGTCAAGCCCTACCAGTACTACTGCTAAACCGGGTGCACGTAAACCGTTTGCAACGCGTTCGCTTACGCGCTCAGCCACTGCACTACGTACTTGTTTTGCGATTGCCTTACCATCAATGATGTTTGCCGTCATGGGGGACCTTTAATTGGGGTTAAATAAACTTCGATACTTATATTTTAAAAGCATCTGCATATAAAGAGGGGTGTATGCAAAAAATTAATTTTATTAATGCTTTTTTAATATGCAGGCTATTTTCGCAGAAAAGGCCCGAAGCGCCAAGTTGCTTTTAGGTTATAAACCGGTGTTTTCAAAAAAAGCGTCTAAATTTCAGCTTAGTTTTGCAATATTTAACCATTATGAACTAAAAATGACCGATTGATTTATTTTATGCAAAAAACGTTTGACCTCTCCCAGGCAAATCACTATTATGCACCCCGTTGTCAACGAGGTCACTCGCAGGCAATCGTAAGCATCGGCGATTAGCGCAGTTTGGTAGCGCACTTGGTTTGGGTCCAAGGGGTCGCAGGTTCAAATCCTGCATCGCCGAC
>NZ_JALNTH010000069.1:0-13746 GCF_023161935.1 Pseudoalteromonas sp. 2CM28B | reverse complement strand
TGAATATTGGGTACCCATGGCACACCTCCTGAACTTATAGTTTAGTAAAGGTGGTGCACTTCGACCTTGAATCTGGCAATTCACTTTGTAGAAATTAAGGTGGGTGTCACTTTAAGAAAGGCTTTTTTGGACAGTTAAAAAACATAAATTCATTAGTTAACTTTAACTTTTTGTAATTTAGAAGTTAAGGTGGGTGTCGCATTAAAAAAAGAAAGGGGCTATGACTGCTATCGTTTTATTAAAAATACCTTCTAATGTTAAACTATAAAAAACTTAATGACTTAATATAGCAATGGCATTTTATCTTCCTCTTTTACAGTCTCATTTTAAAAACAAATAAACAAGACACCCATCTTAAATTTTGCATTTAACGCAATTAGAGGCTAGCTTTTATTTAGTGCAAAAAATAAGCAGAGTGTCATATGGCAATTGCAAGAAAGCGACAAGTAAGTTTGGTTGATACAAAATACTATCACTGTATTTCACGGTGTGTTCGTCGTGCATTTTTATGTGGCGAAGACCGTTTCACTGGTCAATCTTACGAGCATCGACGAGGATGGGTTGAAGATAAGCTGGGTGAATTAGCTAAGGTATTTTGTATTGATGTGTGCGCTTATGCCGTTATGAGCAATCACACCCATTTAGTACTGTATGTAGATGATAAAAAAGCAAATAGGCTTGTAGTGGCATAGTTAATTTGGCCACCCATAAAGAAAGAAATGTTATGCTGATAAGCATACAAATTTGGGTAATAAACTAGACACCCATCTTAAATTTTGCACTTAACGCAATTAAAGGCTAGCTTTTATTTAGAGCAATAATAAACAAGACACCCATCTTAAATTTTGTACTTAACGCAATTAGAGGCTAGCTTTTATTTAGTGTAAAAAACAAGCAGAGTGTCATATGGCAATTGCAAGAAAGCGACAAGTAAGTTTGGTTGATACAAAATACTATCACTGTATTTCACGGTGTGTTCGTCGTGCATTTTTATGTGGCGAAGACCGTTTCACTGGTCAATCTTACGAGCATCGACGAGGATGGGTTGAAGATAAGCTGGGTGAATTAGCTAAGGTATTTTGTATTGATGTGTGCGCTTATGCCGTAATGAGCAATCATACCCATTTAGTACTGTATGTAGATGATAAAAAAGCAAATAGGCTGAATGATAAAGCGATTGTTATTCGCTGGCATAAACTCTGTAAAGGCACATTGTTAACGCAAAAATTCATACAAGGCGAGAAGCTAAGTAAAGTTGAACTCATTTTTTTCAATCAAACGGTAAAACAATACCGAGAACGTTTAGCAAGTATCAGCTGGTTTATGCGCCTGTTAAATGAAAATATAGCGCGTAGAGCAAATAAAGAAGATAATTGCACAGGGAGGTTCTGGGAGGGTAGATTCAAATCGCAAGCACTCCTTGATGAAGCAGCACTTGCAGCGTGTATGGCCTATGTAGAATTAAACCCCATTAGAGCCAAGATGGCTAACACGCCAGAAGAGTCAGACCATACCAGCGCTCAAGTACGCTTAATATGTGCAAAAGAAGGCAAGCAGCCAAAACAACTACTTCGCTTTGCAGGTATGCCACGTCAAATTATGCCTAAAGGGCTGCCGTTTGAGCTTAAATCGTACCTTGAACTCGTTGAGCTAACAGGGCGAGCAATGCGAGAGGATAAGCACGGGCATATAGATAATATGACCCTTCCTTTGTTAGAAAGGCTTAATATATCATCAGAAAACTGGTTAAAACTCACCACACAATTTACGCGCGTATTTCATGGTGCAGTGGGCAGGCCTGCCTCACAAGAAGGGTATTGCGAAAACTTAAACCGAAAGCGGCGAGCGAATATCAGTAACTGCGCAAAGTTATTCGCTTAGAGCCAAATCACTTTTTGAGCACTCCAACTACATAATGTAGGTTTTTTTGTGGCTGCCATTTGAGCTTTATTTAGTAATACCTCTATTTTAAAACTCAAATTATTTTTGGACAGTTAAAAAACATAAATTCACTAGTTAACTTTAACTTTTTGTAATTCACTTTGTAGAAATTAAGGTGGGTGTCACTTCAAGAAAGGCTTTTTTGGACAGTTAAAAAACATAAATTCATTAGGTAACTTTAACTTTTTGTAATTCACTTTGTAGAAATTAAGGTGGGTGTCACTTTAAAAAGAAAGGGGCTATGAATGCTATCGTTTTATTAAAAATACCTTCTAATGTTAAACTATAAAAAACTTAATGACTTAATATAGCTATGGCATTTTATCTTCCTCTTTTACAGTCTCATTTTAAACACATTGAAATTGGTAATACGCTAACATCGCTTTGGAGCGGGTGTGGCAGTATTGTCGAGTGCATACTTGATGCTGAGCCATGTGTTATTAAAGCGATTAAAATACCACGCCACATAAACCATCCAAAAATTAAGCAAAGCGAATTTGCATTAAAGAGAAAGCAGCAGTCTTATAAAGTTGAATATAATTTTTATAGGTTATACAGCGCGTACTTACCGACAAGCGCTAAAAGTATTACCTGTATTAATGCAATTAATGATGGTGATGATTATGCGTTAGTATTTAAAAACTTTACTCAATATGGTTTTGCTCAAGCAAGCTCCCAGCATATAAAGGCAATACTAAACTGGTTAGCATTTTTTCATGCCTTTAATTTAAATAAGCCAGCAAAGGGCTTATGGCAACAAGGGAACTATTGGCATTTGAGCACACGGCCAGATGAGTTTATTAAGTTAAAACAAAGCGCTGACAAAAAGTCCGATATTAAAAATGCGGCTCATAAAATTGATAAAACACTGCAAGCATCACCCTACAAAACCTTGATACATGGCGATGCTAAGCTCGCCAACTTTGCTGCAAATGAGCAAAGTGAAATACTCGCTTATGACTTTCAGTATGTAGGGGCTGGGGTAGGGATTTGCGATGTAATGTATTTTATGACCAGCTGCTTAAGCGACGAGCAATTACATACCTGCGCAGATGAGTATTTACGTTACTACTTTAGCCAATTAAAAAATGCGCTTTTAGTGTATCAACCGCAAATAAATGCCGATGACGTAATTGCAAGGTGGCATGCATTATGGCCATTAGCTTGGGCCGATTTTTATCGTTTTTTAGCGGGTTGGAGCCCAACTCATTTTAAAATAAATAGCTACATGATGGCGCAAGTAAATTTAACGTTATCAGATAACAACTTATAAACATAAATTAGCGTATTGCTTGCATAAATATCAAGCAAATCAATACATTTTGGCACGATCTATGAAAACTTATTTAAAATTGCAGGTCAAATGACCTTTTTTAATATAAAATACCGCCAATTCTAGTATCAGTAGGTTTTTATCATGTCAATTCACGTAATTTCACACCCTCTAGTTCAACACAAATTAGGCTTAATGCGCGCTCACGGTATAAGTACTAAAAGCTTTCGTGAATTATGCTCTGAGGTAGGTACCTTATTAACCTACGAAGCAACTAAAAACCTACAGTTAGAAGATAACGAAATTACTGGCTGGGACGGCAACAAATTAAAAGTAGAGCACATTAAAGGCAAAAAAATTACTGTTGTGCCTATTTTACGTGCAGGCCTTGGCATGATGGATGGCGTAATGTCATTACTCCCAGCGGCTAAGGTAAGTGTAGTGGGCCTTGAGCGTAACGAAGAAACGCTTGAGCCAGTGCCTTACTTTGAAAAGTTAGTAGGCAATATTGATGAGCGTTTAAGCTTAGTTATAGACCCAATGCTTGCAACTGGCGGCTCTATGATTGCTACAATCGATATGCTTAAAAAAGCAGGCTGTAAAGACATTAAAGTAATTGTACTGGTTGCTGCACCTGAGGGCGTTGAAAAAACATTAGCCGCTCACCCTGATATTGAGATTTTTACTGCCTCAGTTGATAGCCATTTAAATGAAAAGGGTTACATTATCCCAGGGCTTGGCGATGCAGGTGACAAAATTTTCGGTACGGTTTACTAAGGTTTAACAGTGCAAAATAATTCTACATTTTCTATAAAAACCATTTTAACCGGCGCCCAAATGTTGTTTGTAGCATTTGGTGCGTTAGTGTTAGTGCCTTTATTAACGGGGCTTGACCCAAGTGTCGCTTTGTTTACAGCGGGTATAGGTACTTTATTATTTCAGGTAGTGACGAAAGGCAAGGTGCCTATATTTTTAGCGTCATCATTTGCGTTTATTGCACCTATTATTGCCTCAGTACAAATGTGGGGCGTACCAGCCACCATGGGTGGTTTAATGGCCGCTGGCTGTGCTTATATGCTGTTAGCGCTATTGGTTAAATTTAAAGGGGTGGCAACACTTCATAAAATTTTGCCGCCTGTGGTCGTCGGCCCCGTTATTATGGTGATTGGTTTAGCCCTTGCACCGGTAGCGGTAAATATGGCAATGGGTAAAAGTGGCGACGGCAGTATTGAACTTATTGCTTACGATAAAGCCATTATTATTTCGCTGTTTTCTCTTGTTGTAACACTTATTTTTGCTGTGTGGGGCAAAGGTGTATATAAGCTGATCCCTATATTAGCCGGTGTTATATCGGGTTATGTTTTATCACTGGTAATGGGTGTGGTTGAATTTGGTAGCGTAAATGAAGCCAGCTGGTTGGCTGTACCAAACTTCACATGGCCCGAATTTAAGTGGCAAGCCATTCTCTTTATGGTGCCTGTTGCCATTGCACCTGCTATTGAGCATATTGGCGATATGATGGCTATTAGCCAAGTAACCAATAAAGACTTTTTAAAAAAACCAGGCTTACATCGCACCTTATTTGGTGATGGCTTAGCGACTGCCGCTGCCTCTTTATTTGGTGGGCCGCCAAACACTACTTACTCTGAAGTAACTGGCGCAGTGATGCTTACCAAAAACTTTAACCCTAAAGTAATGATGTGGACTGCCGTAATTGCAGTGGTACTGGCCTTTGTGGCAAAAATGGGCGCTGGTTTACAAACTATTCCTGTACCTGTGATGGGCGGCATAATGATTTTGTTATTTGGCTCAATTGCGGTAGTGGGCTTAAATACGTTGGTTAAATCTGGTGATGACTTAACTGCACCCCGTAATTTAAGTATTGTGGCACTTATATTAGTATGCGGTATTGGCGGTATGCACATTGGGGGCAGCCAATTTAGCTTAGAAGGGGTTAGCTTGTGCGCCATTTTAGGTATTGTGCTTAACTTAGTATTGCCAAAAGCCGAACCAGAAACTGATTAATTTTGCACTGTATGTAAAATTTACGCACCAAAATAGCGCATGCTAATTGCGCTATTTTTGTAAGTTACTAATTATTATATAAAAATAATAGTGGTCTAGTACCTGCATTTGTTACTTCATAATATAAGGAGTTACTATGTCAGAGGCCAGTATTGTGGATATAACCCCATTTTTAGCAAAGCACCAATTGCCTTTAAAGTATCAGTACCTTAGTGAGCAATTTTTTATCCCGCTTGCACACGATATTCTAGAATCAAAAAAAAATAACACCCCTATTTTTGTCGCCATAAATGGATGCCAAGGTTCAGGAAAAACCACCCTCGCAGATTTTTTAGTTACTTGGTTTAGTAACAACACGCTGTTTACCAGTGTCGCGCTTTCTATTGATGATTTTTACTTATCTAAAGCGCACCGCCAAGGACTTGCCAAAGACGTACACCCATTATTTGCCACCCGCGGTGTGCCTGGCACCCACGATGTAGGGCTAATGAATACCACCATAAGCCGGTTACTTGCAAAAGAGGTTGGCGTGCCGTTGCCTAAATTTGACAAGCATCACGACGATTGCAGCCCCGAGCAAACATGGCAATGTAACAATAAACCCATTGATATTATTATTTTAGAAGGCTGGTGCGTAGGCAGTGAGCCACAACCGTTATTTTCTTTAAGTGAGCCTATAAACGAGTTAGAAACACAGCACGATAAAGAAGGCGTGTGGCGTCGTTGTGTAAACAGTTGCCTAGCAAATGAATACAAAAGTGTGTTTAGTAAAATAGATTACACGGTGATGCTTAAAGCGCCGAGCTTTGAAGATGTATTTAAGTGGCGACAAGAGCAAGAGCAAAAGCTTATTGCCGCTAAAGGCGAGGGCGATGGCACCATGAATGATGAGCAACTGGTGCACTTTATTTCTCATTTTGAGCGTATTACTCGCGAAAACTTAAACACCCTAAGCGCTAAAGCTAATGCCCTTATAGAGCTTGATAGTAATCGCGATATTAGTGCTATGCACTTAACCAGCGACGATACGCTGCAACCTATTATATTTACCGACTTAGATGGCACGTTACTCGATCACGCCGATTACAACACTAAAAATATCAGTAGCTTGCTGCAAGACTTACAAGCAGCCCACATTCCTGTGGTGTTTAATACGAGTAAAACATTTTGCGAAGTGGTTGAACTTAAAAACGAGCTTAATATTCAACAACCTTTTATTGTTGAAAATGGCGCGGCGGCTTATTTACCCGTAGATTATTTTGAGCTTAAACCCATTGGCTGCACGCAAGTAGGGGCGTATTGGTGTTATGCATTTGCATCACCCTTATCTAACTTACTTAGTGATTTAGACTCCTTAAGCAGCGAATATAAATCGCATTATAAGTTATTTAGTGATTTGTCGAGCGAGCAAATATCATCCCTCACCGGGCTTGATGAAGCGCAAGCAAGGCGCGCTCAAACACGCGATTTTTCAGACCCACTTTATTGGCACGGAAGCGATGAATTACTAAATGCGTTTGTAAACGATGTTAAAGCTCTCGGCTACGACATAAAAATAGGCGGGCGGTTTATACATATTGCTAAAAACACCGATAAAAGCGCTGCACAGCAGTGGTTAGTTAAACAAATTTCACAACATTTTAGAAAGCCTCTCACGGTAATTGCACTAGGTGATAGTGACAACGATAAGCAGATGCTAGAGCAAGCTGATATCGCCATTATCATACATAACCCAAGCAGTAAAAAGCCGGTTAAGTTAACACATAACAAGGCGCGTTATTCGCAATCGCCCGCTCCACTGGGTTGGATTGAAGAAATAACCACATTGCCTTGTATTAGCAGCATTTTAAATACTATTGAGGAGCGAAAATCACATGGCTGATTTTTATCAAAATGGCATCATCACAACCTTACACAATATCGCCGATAGACCGGTAGAAGCGCTTGAAGAAGAGCTAATTAGTTTTAGTAAGCAACGGCCAATGGGGTTAATACTCCCTTCGTTGTTTAGTGAGCTTGAAGGCCCAGCGCTGCAAAACATTGTAAAAGAACTCAGAGAGGTTCCTTATTTATCGCAAATTACCATAGGTTTAGACCGGGCAGACGAGTCACAATACCGCCATGCTTTAGGCTTTTTTAAAGAGCTTAACCAAAACCACAAAGTGCTTTGGAACGATGGTCCTCGTTTGCAAGCGCTTGATAAAGAATTACAAGAGCTAGGCGTTGCACCGCGTGAACTTGGTAAAGGCAGAAACGTGTGGTATTGCATGGGTTATAAATTGGCCACCTCAGAGGTAGAGTCGATAGCACTGCACGACTGCGATATTTTAACTTACGACAGAGGTTTGTTAGCGCGCTTAATTTACCCTGTAGCGCACCCGCGTTTTAATTATGAATTCTGTAAAGGCTTTTACCCACGTACTGCAAACGGCAAAATTAATGGCCGAGTATCGCGCTTATTAGTAACGCCGTTATTACGCTCGTTCAAAACTATTTTAGGCAATACCGACTACCTAGAATATATGGATACCTTTAGATACCCGTTAGCAGGGGAGTTTTCGTTTAGACGTGATGTGCTAAACGATATTCGTATTCCGAGTGATTGGGGCCTTGAAATTGGCGTACTAAGTGAAATGTACCGTAATTATTCGCACAATCGCTTATGCCAAGTGGATATTGCTGATAACTACGATCATAAGCATCAGGAACTTTCTCTTGATGACCAAAACGCCGGTTTATCTAAAATGTCGATAGACATAACCAAGGCACTATTTAGAAAATTGGCCACACAAGGGGTTACTTTTACCAGCGAAACAATTCGTTCTTTAAAAGCAACTTACTACCGTATTGGTTTAGACTTTATAGAAACGTATCATAACGATGCACTGATGAATGGTTTAACCTTAGATGTGCACCAAGAAGAAAAAGCCGTAGAAATGTTTGCCAAAAATGTTATGGAAGCAGGTCAGCACTTTTTAGATAACCCAATGGAAGCGCCATTTGTGCCAAGTTGGAACCGTGTTGTATCGGCCATGCCAGATGTTTTTGAGCGCTTAAGAGAAGCGGTTGATCTTGATAATAAAGAATTTAGTGAATAAATAAAACAATAATAAGGGGCGCGTGTGAATACAGTAAGTGAATTATTTTTACAGCGGGTAGAGCAACATCTACATATTATTTATAAAGATGTTGAACTGCCCTTAAGTATTACAGAGCTGGCTGAGCAGCTTATTACTATAATTTTAGGCGACAGCCCGCTGCGCGACCCCACACCCCATACTAACCGTTGGGACGAGCAGGATATTATATTAATAGCCTATGGCGACTCTATTATTAAGCACGATGAGGGAGATCAAGCTGTTGCAAAACCTGTAGAAGCACCGCTTAAAACCTTGCACCGGTTTATAAAAGAGCAGTGCGATATGCAGCTTAATGCTTTGCATATATTGCCATTTTACCCGTATAGCTCTGATGAAGGCTTTGCGGTAATGAACTACGTGCAAGTAAATGAATCGCTAGGGGATTGGCAAGATATAAAAAATATTGCCAAAGATGTAAAGCTAATGGCAGATTTAGTGATTAATCACTGCTCTAGCCGAAGTGTATGGTTTGAAAACTTTTTAAACGATTTAGACCCCGGCAAAGATTACTTTAAAACGGCAAGTTTAACCGATGATTTATCTAATGTAGTACGCCCGCGTACGTCACCGCTATTAAATACGGTAACCACACCAAGCGGCGAAAAACATGTATGGTGTACATTTAGCCACGACCAAGTTGATTTTGATTTTGGTAACCCGGAAGTTTTAAAAGAGTTTATTAGTATTATTCGTCATTATTTAGATAATGGTGTGCGCTTGTTTAGGCTAGATGCGGTTGCATTTTTATGGAAACAGCTCAATACAAATTGCATTAATTTACCGCAAACGCATGAAGCAGTTAGGCTTATTCGCACCCTAATAGAGCATACTGAGCCAAGCGTTGTCATAATTACCGAAACAAACATACCAAACCAAGAAAACCTCTCTTACTTTGGTAACGCTAACGAAGCCCACAGTATTTATAACTTTGCCTTACCGCCTTTATTACTGCATACATTACTCAGTGGAGATAGCACAGCCATAAAGCATTGGATGATGAGTATGCCGCCTGCGCAAAACGGCACCACATACTTTAACTTTATTGCCTCGCACGATGGCATTGGACTTAGGCCAATAGAAGGTTTGTTACAGCCAAGCGAAGTGGCGTCATTGGTGAGTACGTCTATGCAGTTTGGCGGGCGTGTATCAATGCGCACCAGTAACGATGGTACGCACACACCGTATGAACTAAATATTGCACTTTTTGATGCATTACAAGGCACGCACAATGGGCAAGATAAGTTTGGCCTTGAGCGATTTATGTGTGCACACGCCATTATGTTTGCGCTTGAAGGGATCCCTGGGCTTTATATTCATAGTTTGCTTGGCACAACGAACGATTACGAACGCTTTGAAAACTCACAGCATAACCGTGCAATTAACCGTCATCGTTGGCAAGAGTCCAAACTATTATCGGCTTTAGGTGATAAATATAGCCATCATCACAAAGTGTTTAATGGTATTAAGCATTTATTAGGTATTCGAAAAAAACAAAGCGCATTTCATCCTAATGCCACGCAATTTACGCTGCACTTAGCGGGGGGATTATTTGGGTTTTGGCGGCAAAGTATAGACAGGCGCCAAAGTATATTTTGTGTTTATAACATAAGTGATAAACCACAAGTACTTACCCTTGCAGATTTAAACTTAATTAATACCCAGCAGTGGTTTGATTTAGTGGCTAATGAAACAATTACCGAGGATCAACTCACTATAGAGTTAGAGCCTTATCAAAGTGTATGGTTAAGTAATATTAAATAAAGTGCAGTAATACCAATTTGCAAAATAGATCACTTAACTTAAGCGCATTGGTATAAAAAGGCTCGCAGTGCGAGCCTTTAACTTAATTAATAAACGTTGTTACTAATTATAAGCTGTAGCTTAAGTTAATGTAGCCAAAGCGGCCTATGTTATCGTAACTTGCGCTGTTTTCGCCTGTCCCGCGTGTACCGTACGGAAGTTTACGATTAAATAGGTTATCAACACCTACTTTAACGCCTAAGCCGCTATCGAAGTTGTAACCCACTGTCATATCGGTAATAAAGTATTTACCGTAAGACATTTGGTTACTTGGGTTCGAGTTACTCGCAAGCTCTACATTTGTGTATAAATCAACTTCGCTGATAAAGCGTGTTTCAACCGTTGAATAAAAGTTATCCATTGCATAGCTAACCGATAGGTTAGTTTGCCATTTCGCTTCGCCAGTTGTACCTGCGTACTCAATATATGAACTAGGATCATCCTGGAACGGGTAATCTTTACGTTCAATAAGGTAAGTACCAATTAAACGTGTTTTAAAGCTACCTTCAAGCGCATCAAAGTCATAGCCTAGTTCAAAATCAACACCAGACGCCTTTTGACCAGCTACGTTAAGCACTGAGTTTTGAATTAGCGAAATTTCACCACTGGCATTACGTGTAATTAAATTACAGTACTGATTGTCTATACCTGTTGTGCTATCAACACAGCGGTCAAGAATTTCTTGCGCGTCGATTGTGTCAATTGCATTTTCTAGATCAATTTCCCAGTAATCTATAGTAAGCACAGCGTTTTCTAAAAACTCTGGTTGATAAACAATACCTACCGTTGTACTTGTAGACTCTTCACCTTTAACATCACGGTTACCGCTTGTTAAGCCATCTAAAGAGGCTGAGTCGTAACCTGAGTTAAAGTCACTTGCAACACCTAATGCAGCACAGTTTGCGGTGCGTGTTGCTGCATTTGATAAATTAGCTATGTTTTCAGCGCGGCACGGGTCTTCTACATTGTAGAAAGTTTGGCTTGCTGCACCAAATACTTCACTTATGTTAGGCGCACGAAGTGCTGCAGATTGCGTTACACGCACACGTAGTTCATCGTTAACAGTCCAATCAAGGCCTAGTTTCCAGCTAGTTGCTTCGCCAATTGTGCTGTAATCAGCATGACGTACTGCGGTATCAAATACTAAATCTTGAATAAGCGGTAAGTCAGTTAAAATAGGCATAGTTGCTTCAAAAAATACTTCACGCACATTAAACGAGCCTTTATCTTCGCCTAAAGCGTTAAAAAATGTACCTTCTGCGTTATCTGGCTCTTTTGTTTCGCTTTCTTCTTTACGGTATTCAGCACCAAATGCAACACCTACGTAACCTGCTGGTAATTCAAAAATAGCGCCATTGGCAAGTGAACCAGAAACCACGGTTTGCTTAATAGTTGATGTACCTACAGAGACCGTATTTATGTAATCAATCGCTTGTTGAGATGGTGCGCCAAAACCCATAATGTTAACCGGTACACAGCCATCAGCTTGTGCTGCAGCGCTGCGACATACGATGTTGCCATCTGCATCTTCAACGGCATCAAGGGCATTAAAGTAGTTGGCTAAAATCATATTAGCGCCATTTTCGCGCTCTAAGTCAGTTTGACCATACACAACTGATGTATCTAATTCCCAGTCTTCAAAGACAGTCCCTTTTAAGCCTGTAACAAATCGGGTTGTTTCACGGGTATTATTTTCAACGCGGCGGCCTAGGTCACTCATCATGCGGTTTATCATGATTGAATCAACGCCTTCCTCTTGCATACGCGCTTTGATATCTGGGTCTAGGTAAGGGTTATCAATTTTAATGCTGTTGTCGCTGTCAAAAAAGAAAAACGCAGGTTGACCTATGCTTTCGCCTTGGCTGTTTACGTATTTTGCATCAAAGTAGACGTTTAAATCGTCGGTAACATCGTAGTTAACTTTAAAGTTTACGTTGTAACGCTCAAACTCAGGTTGTATTTCTTCAAATTGGCCTAGGTTAAAAAAGTCACATTCTGCACATGAATATGGATCTGCGTTATTGCCTATGTATAAGTCACGAGCACTGCTATCCGGGTTAAAGCTATTAATAAATTTACTTGGATCTTCAAGTGCATAAACACCTGCATCATTGATGGCGAAATAACCCGCATTAGGTGTTAAAATATCATCAGGAAAGTCAGCACTATTTTTGTTCTCATCCGTTTGGGCTTGGTTAGGTAAGCTGCTAAAAGATGTGCTAGTCCAAGGGTGGTCAAGTGCATTTAATGAATCTTGGCCTGAGTACTCAATAGCAAAAGCGGCATTACCACGGTCGTTATCAAAATTAGAGCCGTACGAGAACGTAGCTTTTTCGTTGTTGTAGCTGTTTAAATCGGCAAAACCACGGGTAACGCTAAAATCCATACCTTCAATGTTGTCTTTTAATATAAAGTTGACAACACCTGTAACCGCATCAGCACCGTATACAGCTGATGCACCACCAGTAATAATTTCTACTCGCTCAACCCAGACGCTCGGAATAGTATTTGTATCAACAGCTTGAGAGCCCGCTGAACTTGATACGTGGCGTTTACCGTTTACAAGTACTAAGGTACGGTCGGTACCCATGTTACGTAAATCAAGAATGTTTAAACCAGCAGTACCAATAAAGCGGCCTGAGTTAGCCATTGAATATGTATTGCCAAGTGCTGGTAAGTTGTTTAGCGCTTCACCAATGTTTACAGCGCCAGTATTAATTAGCTGCTCGCCGCTTATAACTGTTACTGGTGCCGGTGCAATAGCGCCTTCACGTAAAATACGCGAACCCGTTACTTCAACGCGTTCAATTTTTGTCGCTTGCTCATCTTGTGCAAGCACAGAATTACTCGCTGTTGCAGCAGCAGTAATCAATGCACATTTAATGCTAGTAGAAAGTAAATTATGACGTTTCATGTGTTTCCCAAAGGAGATTTTATAATAACTAAATACATTATCTTTTAGCTAAATACACAGTGCATTTAGCCTAAGCCCTATAACTTTTGTTATAGGGCCGGCGATTATTGCATGCTGAAACAATGAATAGAAGCGTCGTAATTTTTGCTTTTTCAGTAAGTTAACTCTTTATTAAATTGTCTAAAGTTGCCGCTTGTTAGTATTAACGCAACAATAAATCACTCGGGTTTTGTTAATGGTAATGAGGGTTAAAAGGGCTTAGTGTTACATTTTTTGTTATTTTACAGGTGTGTTTACGTTTGGTTGATTTATTGGTTTGTTTTTTAATCTTTTAATGGCTTTGAAGTTGGCGTGGGGCTTAACTATGTTTTGCTCGTAAATTGAACTGCTGAGTTGAAAGTGAGCTTTAATGTGTTTTTAATGTAATTACTTTGTGTCGTTTGGCCCCGAAAAAGTAACATGATGAAACAGTTATATGTATCTTAAAACAATAAATTGAGTAAATTTCATCTAAAAAAATAAAAAAGGCCCAATTAAGGGCCTTTCTAGGGAGGGTTAATGTCTTGTCCTGAAATCTGTTTACACATTTAGGACTTATTTTATGAAAACCACTAAAACTAAAGACGTTAAGCGTACTCAGCGAGATTATACAT
>NZ_JALNTH010000068.1:0-16551 GCF_023161935.1 Pseudoalteromonas sp. 2CM28B | reverse complement strand
TAGAAAATGTTTAGGATTTAAAACACCAAATGAAGTCTATAATGAATTAGGTGGTGCACTTCCAATTAGAATCTAGGATTGTTAATTTATAAATAATTAAAGTGGGTGTCATAGTTATGGCTTTATTATGACTAAGAAAGATTAAAGGGATGCCATATCTATAAATATCTTCATATATTTTGAACTCGAGGGCTTACCTCGTTTGTTAATTTTAAGATGGGTGTCATAGTGATTATTTTGTATAAATCTGTATTGGTTGACATGTAGAATGAATGCTCTACCATATTGGGTAGAGCATTCATTCTACATGAGTTAAACATTATGCTAAAACAAGATATAGCTGCTGCGCTTGAGGTGGCCTTTAGTCAACATGGTTTTGCTGAGCCTAGTGTGGCTAAGCTGCAAAAACTCAGTGGCGTTAGTTTGCGCACCCTTTATAAATATTACCCGTCAAAGCAGGCAATGATCATTGCTGCGCTTGAGTACCGACATAATCGCTATATTAATTTTTTACTTAAAAATGCACCTGCTCCGGGAGTTGAGGCGGTTTTGCACATGTTTGATCAACTAAAAGCGTGGATGGTGCAATTTGCGCCTAATGGCTGTTTATCTATTAATGCGTTGTCGGCGTTTCCTGAAGATGAAGCTATTAGCCTTGCGGTGCAAACACATAAAAATGACGTAAAAAAACTGCTAGGTGAGCAAGGTTTAAATTCATCGTTGGCTAGTAGCTTGTTTTTGCTGCACGAGGGAGTGTCGAGTGCATGGCCAGTTATGGGCGATGAGGCGGTTACATCAGCAAAAAACAGTATTCTTAAATTAATATAATGGAGCAACCAATGGCAAATTTACCTAGCACAATGCACGCTGTACAGCTTACCGAGCATGGCGATTTTGATGTATTAAAGTATGCAACTAACTTACCGTTGCCAGCGCTTGCACAAACCGATGTACTTATAAAAGTTATGGCGGCAGGTATTAATAACACAGATCTTAATACCCGCACGGCGTGGTACGCTAAAAAACAAAGCAGTAAAGACGATGCAAGTTGGTCTGGTGATGCGTTTGTTTTTCCTCGTATTCAAGGGGCAGATGTATGCGGCGTAATTGTGGCTGTTGGTAAAAACGTAGATCAAAGCCGTATTGGTGAGCGCGTTATTGTTGAGCCATGTTTAATTAAAGCTAATGGCGAAAAGCTTAAATCGCCATGGTATTTTGGCTCTGAGTGCGATGGTGGCTTTGCACAGTTTACCCGCGTTGACTCTATTCACGCTTATAAAATTAATAGTAACTATAGTGATGAAGAGCTGGCCTCTTTTCCGTGCTCATATTCTACGGCCGAAAACATGCTATTTCGCTCAAACCCACAGCAAGGGCAAACCGTTTTAATTATAGGCGCTTCTGGTGGTGTTGGTTCAGCGGCGGTGCAATTAGCTAAAGCACGTGGCGCTTTTGTTATTGCCATTACGAGTAAAAGTAAGGCGCAGCAGCTCAAAGAGTTAGGTGCTGATAAAGTTATATTTCGTGAAGATGATTTAATTCAAGCCTTAGGTAAAAACAGTGTTGATGTAGTCATTGACCTTGTTGCCGGCGAGCAATGGCCTGCACTACTGGAGGTATTAAAACCAAAGGGGCGTTATGCGGTGTCGGGCGCTATTGGCGGGGCATTAGTAGAGCTTGATATACGTACTTTGTACTTAAAAGATTTAACTTTTTTTGGCTGTACAGTTATAGAGCCTGAGGTATTTAAAAGCTTAGTTAACTTTATCGAACAAGAAAAAATAAAGCCTATTGTGGCGCAAACATTCCCATTGAGCGAAATTGTTACAGCGCAAAAAGTGTTTGCACAAAAACAACACGTAGGAAAAATTGTACTCACTATTCCCCATAGCGAATAGTACGTTAAACAACAAAGCCCGTTACAAAGTAAACGGGCTTTTAAATGGTAACAAGCTTATAAGCTTTTTTTAGGCGGTAAAGCTACGTTTGCAAATATTAGCCCTGCTACAAGCGACATAAATATTAAAAACGTTTGCTGGCCTATATGCTCGGCGTAAACAAAGTCTTGGCCTTCAATAAGCGAGTTTAAGCCAATATACGTTTTACTGCCGGGTACCAGTACAATTAAGCCTTGCATGGCAACAATGGAAGCTGGCGCATTTGCAACGCGGTTAAATAAGTTACTAAACACTCCAACCGAAAGCGCACCAACAAATGTGCCTAACGTGTAGTCAAGGTACATAGCCGAACCAATACTCGTGCCATAGGCTATAAAACCAGATGCGATTGACCACCCAGCATGTTTAAGTTTGGTTCTAAATATCACTATTAAGCTGCTACAAAGTAAAAATATAGCCAGCCACGCAGTCCAGCGCGGCAGTGGCTCGGGCTGTACAAAATCGGTTTGGCCAAATATGGCAAAGCCAATGCCTATGCCAATAAAGGCGCCAAAGTACAGTTTAAATAACAGCATAAACGAGTCCATAACCCGCGCCGTACCCGACACCAAATGCCTAGCTGCAAGTTCTGCTAAACCAAGCGCTAGCGCTAAACCAGGTATAAATACAATAATGGCTGAAAGCACCACTAACCGTATATTTATATCGGGCGAAATATACACACTTATTGCACAAGCCAGCACTGCCGATACTATAGCAACAAGGGGCTCTAGCATGTGAGCAACCCGTTTTGAGCGCCCCGACCACAGTACAAACACATACACCACTAAAGTAAGCAACGCAGACCAAATAACGTCTGTCCAACTGGTACCCATTAGCATGGCAAATGCACCCCCCGATGTTGCAAAAGCAATACCGGTAACAAATTTATTGTACGGGTTTGGCATGTCGTAAATGGCATCAAGCTGAGCATCAACCTCTTGTAAGGTGAGCTTGTCGTCGAGCATTTGATTAACTAAGTCGTCGGTGTCGGCAAGTGAGCCTAAGTCGTGATCGCCTGGGTCTACGCGTGCCACGTGGGTGTATTCGTCTTCGTGGCCATCAGTCCAAATTACAAACGTTACCGAAGTTGGCGACATAACAAAAGACGATTTAAGTCCTAAGTAAGTGGCCACTTCCATTAAGTGTGCTTCTAGGCGGTACGCAGGGGTGCCGTACTTATGAAGCATTTTACCTAATTTAACGATAAATTTGCGTTTTTCAGTAAAGGTTGCAGTTTTCAAATCTTGTATGGACCAGTGTGTAAATAAATTAGCTAAAAGTATAGGCTAAAACGCCCATTTGTAATGGGCGCGATTTTAAACACAAATCTGTAGGAGTCTAGTCATTTTTAATCTAATTTTCTATTTTTTTCAGCAATCCATTGCGCCATATATTGCGTACTGCGCATAGTATGGTGTTTTAACATTTGTCCGGTGAAGTTTTTTTCCCTATGCGCTTTTAAATCGTTGCTTATAGAGTCAATTTTATTAATTAACGCCGCACTTAATTTTACTTTGTCGTACAAGGTATTAAGTAGCGTATTGCCAGCTTGTTGCGCGTGTTCAAAATCGGCTTGATTGTTGTAAAGCTCAACGGCTGCATTTGCAAAATCGTCGGTATTATTAGTCACTTTACCAGGCCATGGTAGTTCGTTGTGCATGCCCTCACTGCCTATATTGGTAGTTACGCTGGGGGTTTGCATTATCATTGCTTCTAGCAGCTTGCCTTTTATACCTGCGCCAAAACGAAGTGGGGCTAAACATACGCGTGCGCTTTGCATTACCTCATAGGCGTTATCGGCCCAGCCTTTTATTAAAAAACCGGTTTTAGGGTTATTAAGTGCTGTTGCTTTTGGTGGCGGGTAAGAGCCATAAATATGCAGTTCTGCTTTTGGTAATTGCTTGCGAATAAGCGGCCATATTTTTTGTAAGTACAGCACGGCATCCCAGTTGGGGGCGTGTCTAAAGTTACCTATGGTCATAAAGTGCTGACGTTGTTCAAACGATTTAGTTTGAGCAGGTAAAGCAGTTAAATCGACCATAAAAGGGAGATGATGTAATAAACTGGCTTCTACGTTAAATACACTACTAAGTAATTGCATTTCAAAGCTTGAAATAATTAAGCTTAGGTCGCAGCGCAATATTGCGGCTATTTCGCGTTTTGCTATGTCTGAATGTAAATCGCTGGTGGTAAATTCTCGCTCGCCTTTGTGCGCTTCGTGGCGCGCATTACGTAGGCATTGTAAATCTTCGGTATCGAGTATTTTAAAGGCATTGGGGCAATGTTTATCTACACGCCAGCCAAATTGCTCTTCCATCATAAAGCGGTCAAACATCACTATGTCTGGGTTGTACGCTTTAACGTACTCATCAAAACTTTCGCAGTTTAAGGCAATGCTTTGACTGGTTATACCAAAGTGATCTAGGTTTACCATGTGCTCGGTGCGTTGTGCTGGGGTGGCAAATTCTACTTGCCAATTTTGCGCTTTAAACGCGTTTAATAACGACATCATGTGCGTACCCGCAGCAGACGAATTTGGCTCTGGCCATACGTAACCAATTACCAGCACTTTTTTCATTACGGTGTTTCTCTAATTTGTAGGTTTACATTTACCAGCGTTTTTACTGGCGCAGTGTTTGTTTGAAGTTGTTCTTGCAGCACTAAAATACTGCGCTTAGCAAGCTCTTGCGTGTTTATATTGGCGCAAGTAAAGCGAGGTTGCATTTCGGTAATATCAGGAATATGTAAGCAGCTTACTATATTGCTTTTTAAATGCGGGGCAGCGGCTAAAACGCCATGCGCAATTATATTATTAGCGCATACAACCGCGTCAATACTCGGATTATTAAGTAATGTGCTACTAAATATTTGCTTAGCATGTAATGGGGTGTTTTTTGTGCACGTAATAGCTGGCTCAGGGGTTATATTGTGTTTTTTACACGCGCTATTAAAGCCACTTAATAAACCCTGTGCAGATAAGCTTTCATCACCCATAAAGAGTATGTTTTTAGGCGAATTATTTATTAGCTGCAATGTTACTACATGGCTTGCTTTAGTGTAGTCGGGTAAAACACACGGGGCTGAGCTGTAAGGTACTTCGTGCATTAGGCTAATAACATGGTAGGCAGCAGCAAGGTTGTCGAGCCACTGCGCACAGGTACTAGCCACAGGGCAAATTATAAATGCAGCCACTTTGTATTCTTTTAAATTATTTATTAGCTGCGTTTGGCGCTCTACGCTGTTGTTACTACTAACAATAATGGCCTGAAAAAAAGCTTCGCTTAATGCCTGCTCAATATTTTTAGCAAGCAATGCCATAAGCGGGTTTGTTAAATTGTCAATTACTACAACTACTAAATTAGAGCGCCCTGAGCGCATAGCCGCTGCATCGCGATTATACACATAACCTAGCTCATCTATGGCTTGTAACACTTTTTGTTTGCTTTTATCGGCTACTTTATTACTCTGCGTAAGCACCAGCGATACGGTCGATTTAGACACCCCCGCACGGTGAGCAACATCAAAAATAGTGACCGATTTAGCTTTGTTAGGCATGGTATTTCAAGCGCGCAGTAGTGAGTAAATAGCTGCGTAGTGTAGCGTATATAATGCGTTTAAGTCATCTTTTAGCCCTGTAATTTAAAGCTTAATACTTTATGAACAGGGCAAAACATGTTTATATACCTTTTATAATCTTAAAAATAACAAAAGGATAAAAACATGAACGCATTTAGGCTGTTAGTTGCCTTTATTTGTTGTGTTGTAATAATGCCAAACAGCTATGCTGAGCAAGGTTATCAAACACCTTCGCCTGAGCTAGCCGCTGTGGTAGATGCCAAATTAGCACCCACTAGTTTTTTATCGAGCGATGGCCAATGGCTTGCTTTATTTGAGCGTAAGCGCGTAGAGACGCTTGACGAGCTTGCTAAAGATGAGCTTAAACTTGCGGGTATAAAGCTTAACCCTGCTAACTTTTCGCGTTCGCGTGTTAGCGCTAAATACAGCGCGCTTGAGCTTAAGCATGTGCAAAGCGGCACCGTTATTAATATTAATAATTTACCAAACGGTATTATTCGCTCGCCTAAATGGTCATCTAACAGTAAATATTTAGCATTTGTTGTAGAGCAACAAAACCAAGCAAATTTATGGCTTTATAGTGTAGAGACAAAGCAAGCTAAAATGCTCTCAAGCGCAGCGCTTAACTCAGTTATTACCGCTACGCCTTACCAATGGCTGCCCGATAGCAGCGCTCTGGTTGCAAATTTAGCGGTTAATATAGGTAAACCCGCGTTAAAAAACAGCAGTCAAAATGTAGTGCCTGTAATACAACAAAGCACAGGCGAAAAAGCCCCAGCGCGTACTTATCAAAACTTATTAACCAGCCCGTTTGACGAAGCACAGTTTAAATTTTACGGCCAAGGGCAATTAGCTTACGTAACGCTTGATGGCAATACACAAGCCATTGGCAGCCCTGCATTATTTAAATCGTTTACGGTATCGCCAGATTCAACCAATATATTAGTTGCTGCGATAAACGAGCCGTTTTCGTATCAAGTACCGTACAGCCGTTTTGCCAGCACTTGGCAAATATGGGGAATGCGCGGTTACGCATTAGCCGAACTTGTAAAACAACCACTTGCCGATAACATTCCACAAGGTTATGACAGTGTTCGCACCGGCCGCCGCGATTTTGAATGGCGCGCGGATCAAGGCGCAGAAGTTATTTGGGCCGAAGCGCAAGATGGCGGCGATATGAAAACCGATGTTAAGCACCATGATTATATTTACAGCCTACGCGCGCCGTTTAAACGCGAGCCTAAGCTGTTTGCTAAAGTAGAGCGCCGCTATGCTGGTATAGTTTGGGGCAATCAAAATATTGCCATGCTTAGCGACTGGCGCTTTAGCGACCGCCAAGTGCGCACGTATGTTATTCAGCCACGCAATGCAGATAAAAACCGTGTGCTTTTTTCTGAGCGAAGCTATAACGATGCGTATAAAAACCCAGGTAGCTTTATATACGAGCGTAACGATTTAGGCGCCAACGTTATTAAAATTGTTGGCGGGCGTTATATGTATCTGCGCGGTAACGGCGCGTCTGAGCAAGGTAATATTCCGTTTTTAGACCAGTACGATGTAAAAACGAATAACAGCAAGCGTTTATGGCAATCACAAGCGCCATACTACGAGCGTGTTCGTGCATTGCTTGACGACGAAGGCGAGCGCTTTATAACTGTGCGAGAGTCTAAAACCGAGCAACCTAACTTTTTTATTCGTGATTTAGATAACGATACTCTTACGCAGCTTACTAATTTTGCTCATCCGTACCCAGCATTTAAAGGGGTTACAAAAGAGCAGTTACGTTACAAACGTGATGACGGGGTTGAGCTTTCGGGCACGCTTTATTTACCACCAGGTTACGATGTAACCCAAGGCCCGTTACCCGTACTTATGTGGGCGTACCCACTTGAATACAAAGATAAAGCCGTAGCATCACAAGTGCGCGAATCGCCATACGAATTTACTTACATTGGTTACTGGGGCCCTATGCCTTACCTTGCTAAAGGTATTGCCGTATTTGACGACCCTAAAATGCCTATTGTAGGTATTGATGGTAGCGAGCCAAACGATAACTTTAGAAAGCAGTTAGTTTCAAGTGCGCAAGCTGCGGTTGATGTGCTGGTTAAAAAAGGCATTGCCGATAAAAACAACATTGCTATAGCAGGGCACTCGTACGGTGCATTTATGGTGGCAAACCTATTAGCGCATAGTGATTTATTTAAAACCGGTATTGCTCGCAGTGGTGCTTACAACCGTACCCTAACGCCGTTTGGTTTTCAGGGGGAAGAGCGTGATTTTTGGCAAGCACAAAGTGTGTACGCTAACATGTCGCCGTTTTTCCATGCTGAAAAAATTAATGAGCCAATGCTGATGATTCATGGCAAAGAAGATCCTAACTCTGGAACTTTCCCAATGCAAAGTGAGCGTATGTACGCAGCGCTCAAAGGCTTAGGTAAAGACGCTCGCTTAGTTATGCTCCCTTACGAAGCCCACGGTTACCGCGCACGTAAAAGCTTATTACACGTACTGTGGGAACAAGAGCAGTGGCTAGATAAGTATTTATTGAGTGATACCGCAAAGCCAGTAGAGGTCATTACTCAGCCAGTGGCAAGCACTGAACAATAGTAGATAATAGGTAACCAATAGCGCGGCTACTTTAGCCGCGTTTTTTGCTTTTAATATAGAGAGAAAAAATGATTGATGTTGCAGCGCTTGCCGTTTTTATTCCTACCTTCTTTTTTGTATCTATCACACCGGGTATGTGTATGACCCTTGCCATGACATTAGGTATGAGCATAGGTGTAAGGCGCACATTATGGATGATGATAGGTGAGCTGTTAGGGGTCGCAAGTGTTGCTATTGCTGCGGTATTAGGTGTTGCAAGCGTAATGCTAAATTACCCTAATGCGTTCGATATTTTAAAATGGGTAGGCGGTGCATACTTAATTTATATAGGTATAAATATGTGGCGCGCAAAAGGTAAAATGTCGATTGATACACATAGCCCAAGTGATGTAAGCCGCCAGTCGCTATTTACGCAAGGTTTTGTTACTGCAATTGCTAACCCAAAGGGCTGGGCGTTTATGATCTCTTTACTACCGCCATTTATTAGCGTTGAACACGCACTCGCCCCGCAACTGTTAGTGCTTGTTTTAGTTATTATGATAAGCGAATTTATCTGCATGTTAGCGTACGCCACAGGCGGTAAAAGCCTACGTTTATTTTTAAGCCGTGGCGATAATATAAAATGGATGAACCGAATTGCAGGCAGCCTTATGGTGCTAGTAGGCATATGGCTGGCATTAGGGTAATTAAAGAACAGTTGATATTATCAATTAATTTGATATGGTTGATTTTGTCATCTATTTTAAGAGAAATACCTGTTTAATGAATACGCCAGCTTTAGTAAATTCTGCGCTCGTAGAGCCTAAAAAAACACCGATCATTTATAAAATAATGGTGATGGTAAGTATTATTGTTTTTGTAGGCGGCAGCTTAACAGGCATTATGACTTACACAAATGTAGGTATAACTGAGCATTTTTATATGGATTGGTTTACTTCGTTTTTAAGTGCGGTGTTGGTTATGGCTCCTTTGGGGTTTGCAATGACAGCTCTTATGAATGCCTTGGTGGCTAAGTTATTACCAAAAGCAAGTGAGCTAAAACGTAATTTAGTGATTAGCGTTTTTATGGCGCTTACCATGGAGTCGCTAATGGCGTTTGTAACCGCTACTAACAATATAGGTTTTGCTAATATGCGCTTATTTTATACCGCGTGGGTAGAGGGGTTATTAGCCGCGCTACCCATTGGTTTAACATTAATGCTTGTTATGTCGGTTACTGTAAAACCTAAATTAGAGCGATTTTTAAAAAGCTAAAGTGCGCTTTTTAAAAACGTTGCCGTGCGGCTATGCTCAGATTGAGCCACATCTTCTGGTTTACCTTGAGCAACAATTAAGCCGCCTTCGTCCCCGGCTCCTGGGCCAATATCAATAACCCAATCGCTGTTACTGGCTACTTGCATATCGTGCTCAACCATAATAACGGTGTTGCCCGCATCAACTAAGCCATTTAACTGCGCCATTAACATGGCTACATCTTTTGGGTGTAGGCCGGTGGTTGGTTCATCTAAAATATACAGCGTATCGCCGCGCTGCGCACGTTGCAGCTCTGTGGCAAGCTTTATGCGCTGGGCCTCTCCGCCCGAAAGCTCTGTAGCAGGTTGCCCTAAACGTAAATAACCAAGGCCCACTTGTAAGAGCGCATTTAACGCACGTAAAATAGCGGGTTCATCGGCAAAAAATGTATGCGCTGACTCCACCGTTAAATTAAGCACATCGGCAATGGTTTTATCTTTATAGGTAATGTCGAGTGTTTTTTTGTTATAGCGCTTAGCGTTACACACGGGGCACGGCGAATACACGCTCGGTAAAAATAACAGCTCAATGCTTACAAAGCCTACGCCTTCGCAGTTGTCGCAACGGCCTTTTTTCACATTAAACGAAAAACGACCTGCATCGTATTTACGCGCTTTTGCCTCTTTGGTATTGGCAAACAATTTACGTACGTGATCGAACAAACCAGTGTAAGTAGCAAGGTTTGAGCGAGGCGTGCGGCCAATGGCTTTTTGATCAACCGTTATTAGGCGCTTTATATGCTCAAGGCCCTCGGTAATTTTGCCATGGGTTGGTGTTTGGAGTTCTTGATCAAGCAAGTCGGCTTCATCGGTAGGCATTGGCGGCGGCGTTTTTTGTCCTAAAGCATCTTGAATAAGCTCGACTAAGGCTTGGCTTACTAAGCTTGATTTACCTGAGCCAGAAACCCCCGTAACACTTGTAATAACCCCAAGCGGAAATTCGGCACTGATGTTGTGTAAATTGTTACGCTCAATACCACTTAGCTTAAGCCAGGCTACTGGCGTACGTTGAGTTTGATGATTTGGCTTTGCGTTATTGTTATGCTTAAAAAGATACTGACTTGTATGTGAGTTGCTCACTTGCTCTAAGCCTTCAACTGGGCCGCTGTAAACAATATTACCGCCATGCGAACCCGCATTTGGCCCTACATCAACCACCCAATTGGCGTGGCGAATTACACTTGTATCGTGCTCCACCACAAATACTGAGTTACCAGCCGCTATTAGCTCATCTAGGGCGCTTAAAAGTGCTTGCGTATCGGCTGGGTGTAAACCTGCAGAAGGTTCATCTAGCACATACACAACACCAAATAATTTTGAGCGAATTTGCGTTGCAAGCCGTAAGCGTTGTAATTCCCCAGCTGATAACGATGGCGTAGTACGCTCAAGCGATAAATACCCTAAACCAAGTTCGGAGAGTGCTTCAACGCGTTTGATAATGTCGCTTGTGATGCGCTTTGCCACAATGGCTTTTTCGGGGTTGGCTGCGTTACTTTTAGCGGGGTTATTGGCAGCAATGCTGAGTTTTTCTGCCAGTTCGCCAAGTGTTAACTGCGAAATTTCGCCTATATCAAGGCCTGCTACTTTAACCGATAACGACTCTTTTTTAAGTTTTTTTCCTTCGCACTGTGGGCATTGTGATATTTGCATATACTGCGATACGCGCTTTTTTGTGCGTGGGCTTTGGGTACTGGCAAATGATTGTAAAACAAAGCGTTTAGCACTTATAAATGTACCCATGTAGCTGGGGCTTTCTTCATTTTTAATAGCCGCTTGGGTTTGCTCAAGCGTGTACTCGGGAAACACGGGTACTGTGGGCGTGTCGTCGGTAAACAAAATCCAATCACGGGCTTTTTTAGGCAGGGTATACCACGGTTTATTAATATCGTAACCTAACGAGGTAAGAATACGGCTTAGGTTTTTACCTTGCCAAGCTGGCGGCCATGCTGCAATGGCGCGCTCTTTAATTGATTTAGTCGGGTCGGGCACTAACAGTTCTTCGGTTACGTTAAATACACGGCCAATACCATGGCACTCTGGGCAGGCGCCTTGTGGCGTGTTAGGCGAAAATGCATCTGCATACAGTATACCTTGCCCTTTGGGGTATTCTCCCGCGCGTGAGTAAAGCATTCGCAGCGCGTTAGAAATAGTGGTTACACTACCCACCGATGAACGTACCGAGGGCGCACCACGCTGTTGTTGTAATGCTACCGCGGGTGGCAGCCCTTCAATCGAATCTACATCAGGCTCATCTACTTGGTCTATTAATCTGCGCGCATAAGGCGATACCGAATCAAGATAACGATGCTGTGATTCGGCAAATAATGTTCCAAAGGCGAGAGATGATTTACCCGAGCCCGATATACCAGTAAAAACAACAAGTGAATTACGGGGCAAGTTTACATCCACATTTTTTAAGTTATGAACACGCGCGCCTCGTACTTGAATGCTGTGCTCTGGGTTTAATAAAGCCGATTGCGCATTACTAACCTCATGTAACTTTTTAGGTGTGGTTGCCATGTAATTTACTCCTGTTTAATAACCATGTGTTTATTAACGTGCCGCAAAGTACTAATACTAATGGGGCGTCACTGAATGAGCGCTTAGTTAGTTTGCTAAGCTTTTAATAGAGTGTTTACATAATAGGTAAAAACTGCGAGTATAAATTTCAATCAAGTATTAAAGCATCTAAATTTAAAAGGACGTTTAATTGTGGCAAAAATTGTCGTTAGCTTTTTATTTTTATTGGTACTTTGCGCCAATGTGTGTGCAGCGCAAAATAATGTACTAAACGTTGACCGAGCCATACCAAATAGCATGCACTTATCGTTTCCAAACGATAATAATATAACGCCTAAAAAGTCTGACTTTTCTATTGCAAACTATGTACTTATGAGCAACAAAATAGGAGAGCGTTGGGCGGTTATTACCCTTACTAATTTAGCCTCTGGCAAGCGAGAGCTTAATCAAGAACACGTGTTAGCGCTGTTTGCAGATGGCAGCAGGCTAACACCAAGTGAATTTAAATTAGGCTTTAAAGGCAATCAAACACAGTCGGTAACGGTATCGTTTGCTGAGCATACGTTTCCTATTTTAAGTGTGTATACCAGTAATGATCAGTAACATGTTTTTAGATAAGTTAAATATGTAGCAATTGCTTTAGTTTATCGGCACCGGCTCTGCTGGTGCTTAGCTCAGATTTAATTTCGTCATTTACAATCACCATTAGCTTGCCGTTAAACCAACGCTGTATTTCTTTAATGTGGTCAACGTTAACCAAATAACTGCGGTGGATCCGTACAAAATTATGTGCTGCTAAAGCATGCTCAAGTTGATCGAGCGTATCGCTTAAATGATGAAATGTATCGCCATTCCACGCCAAACTATTGCCTTGCTCCGATTTAATAAATTTAATGTCACTTGGGGAGAGTAAAAATATCCGCTCACCGTTTTTACTAATGAGCTTATTTATGGTGTTTTTGGTTAATGTAAAGGTTTGCTCGTGTTCTGGGTTGTTAACTTGGCAGTGGGCACGCTGTTGCTCTAGTTGCTGCTGCGCTTTAGCGAGAGCTTTTTTTAATCGAGCAATAGGAAAAGGTTTGAGTAAGTAGTCAGTTGAGGCGTGCTCGAATGCTTCAATTGCAAATTGGTCATACGCGGTTGTGTAAATAATAATGGGCTGGTAGTTAAGTAAATCAATAAGCTCTAAGCCATTAATTTCAGGCATTTGTATATCAAGTAATACCACATCCGGAGTTAGCTCATTAATTAATGTTATGGCCTCTTTGCCATTTGTGGCCATACCCACTACATCGACATGCTCCATTAAACTCAATTGATGGCTTAATTTTTCGCGAGCGGGAAGCTCGTCATCGGCAAATAATACGCGCATTTTAGTTACTGTATTTGGCTGGTTTTTGCTGCTCATAGTGTTAGCTCCAACGTAACCACTGCACCATTATTATTGCTCAGTATTACCTTACTTTTACCAAGTTGTTTAACGCGCTTGAGTATGTTTTTCATCCCTACACCACTGCCATGGCCGTGTTTTATTACCTCGCTCGAAAAACCCTTACCGTTATCGCTAATTTGTATTTTAACGCCGTTAGGTAGCTCACTAAGCGTTATATTAAGTATTAACGACGTTTGTTGGGCGTTGTGTTTAATGGCGTTTTCAATAATTGGTTGAATAAGTAGCGGGGGCAGCGATATGTTTTTAAGCGTATTGGGAATGTGGTAATTAACTTTGAGTTTATCGCCAAAGCGGGCTTTTTCAATATTTAGGTACTTTTCTATTATTGTAAGCTCTTGCTGTAAAGGTATTTGTTGTTGCTCTGCGGTGTCGAGGGAGTACCTTAAAATGTCAGCCAGTTCATGCAGTACTTCATCGGCTAAATCAGGGTTTGTATGAATATAAGCCGAAATTGTATTTAAGCTATTAAACATAAAATGCGGGTTTAGTTGGTAGCGCAATGTAGCAAGTTGCGCTTGTTTAAGCGCGTGTTTTTCGGCTGTTGCGCGTTTTTTGTTTTCAATAAAAATACTGGTAAAGTAAATACACGAGCCCCAAAGTAAGCCGTTAAAAACAACAAACACCCCCATCGATTTGTGCCCATCAAAAAGCTGTGTGAGTACTATATCGGTAAGCACATTACCAAGTGCCATAAATACAACTGCAATTAACCATTCAAACGCTATTTTGTTAATGTGTTTATTGCGCAGGTAAAAAATAACCGCTGCCGCACTCCAAACAGGAACCCAGTAAAAAGTAACAAACCACACCGTAGCAGCGAGTGCACTACCCGCAGTAAAGGGCGCAGAGTTAGCAATTATGAGCCCAAGGGCATAAGCAATATCTACAACAAGTAAAATAAAAAAGCTGTATTTATAAAAGGGATGTTTGAGCATAGTAGGTGCTTCTTTTTGTAATTGATTAAACCATAACAAAAAACAGTCAAAACCCAAAGAGTTTGTGTTTTGACTGCTACTCTTTTAAAAGTAAGTTAGCTCTTTGATTTGTAGAGTATTTTTTAATGGCTCATTGCTTGCGCCTGGCATTTTTCGCCACATTAAGTTAACCCCAGTTAATTCAGTGGCCGACCACGTAACGGGGCTACCAAAGCCAAATTGTTTAAATGTAGTGAAAGGAATATCAAGCGTTGTCCACTCATCGCGCGGTTTTAAAAGTACACTAAAGTGATCCCAATCTTTTACATCATTATGATAAACAGACAAGGCAAAAGGCGTGCTTGAACCTTTATATGTTAGTCGAATACCTTTAAATGATGAGGCATCAGCCGGCGATGTAAATTTTATTTCAGCGCCCGCCCACGCGCCAAAGCTGGTTGGCTTTGTAATGGTTGTATCAATCGTTAAGCTGTTTTTATTTGTGGTAAGTGTTGCCACAGACTGACCACCCATTACCGAGTCGCTCAAGGCCTGCCATGGTGTATCACCGGTAAAATCATCAATAATATTCTGCGCTTGGCGGCTTTTAACTTCTTCATTACAAGTGGGGCCTTGTGGTGTTATAGCCTTGTTTTGCGCAATTAAGGCTGGGCGGTCTACTTGTATACCTGCTTTATAAACCTCTGAGATAGTGTGAATGTGGTTTAAATCATCAAGCGGGTTTTGTTTAAGCAGTACAAAGCTTGCCTCAAAGCCATTAGCCAGCTTGCCAATGCTCTCGGCTTTATTAATCGCTTTTGCGCCGTTAACAGTGGCTGCATTAATTATTTCACCATTTGTTAAGCCTGCTTTTTTAAGCGCATCTAGCTCGTTATGTAACCCAGTACCGTGCAGCGTGTAAGGGTTTCCGGCATCAGAGCCTGTACCAATAGTTATATTAGCTTTATGTAGCTTTTGTATATTTGCATAAGCGGTTTTACGCTCCTCCCACGCGTGCTCTTTCCATTTTGAAGGTGCAGGCACGTTTTCAAACAAACACCCTTGAAGCTTTTCGGGAATGGTTTTTAGTAACTCGCTTTGTGAGCTAATAGTATGGTTATGTTTTTCATCGCTATGGTTATGATACACCGCAAGGGTAGGAATATAGGTTACATTATGCTGTTTCATTAGCGTAATAAATTCATCGTCAATCGCTTCGCTATTAATACCGTGCGCTAAAGCCGTTGCACCGGCTTTAATAGCGCGTTTAGCATCATTTAATGTAGAAACATGCACAAAATACGGTAAATTAGCCGCTTTAGAGCGTTTACCTAGCTCGCTTAATTGGCTATCAGTTAACGATTTACCCACATCGCCAAAGGTTTCAATAACCGCTTTAGTTACATGTGGCTTAGTGCTTATATGTTTTTGCCACAGCGTTGCTATGTCTTCATCTTTTGCAATTTCGTATGCGTGGCCGCCAAACTGCGTGCCGTGGCCGCCAGGGTTGGTAAACAAAGTCCCCGCATAAAAAAGGTTAGGGGTTAGTTGGGCTTCTTTTAATTGAGCGGCTTCGTTTAGGGTTTGCTCAAACGAAAACAAATCAACAATATTAGTTACGCCTAAATACAAATTAGAATTAAAGTGCGATTTAACCGGCAAATACTGAAACTCAGTAAAGTTACTGCCCGATGAACCCAAATGTACATGTAAATCAATTAAACCAGGTATTGCATATTGGTTGTTAGCGTTAATTGTTTTATCTGCGTTTTTAAGTGGGTCGCTCGCTTTAGTAATACTTACTATTTTACCATCATCAATATACAGCGAACTTGGCGCAGAAAAGCTTTGCGAACTGCTTTGGTATAAACGAATGTTGTCTACTCGCAGGTCAATGGCATACGCACTAAAGTGGCTTGCTAAACTCAGTGCTATAACTGTTTTTGTAATAATGTTCATGACTATATTCCTTATCAATAAATAGGTATTTGGCGTTTTGTTGATAAGAAATTTAGCGAGTTTTTTAACCAGCTTCATTAATGTTTATCTGAATCGACATTATAAGAGGTTGAACCGACACAAAAGTAAATAAGCGTTGTGGTGGGGTGCTCGGGCTAACTAAATTAAGCTTTTAAAGGACCGCTATGAGCGATGAGCAGACGGTTGGTTAAACTCGTTTTTGGACAGAAACGTGTCAGGGACTTTTCTAAATTAGCAACGCACAGATAGCAATACGTACGGCTGTGTTT
>NZ_JALNTH010000067.1:0-20355 GCF_023161935.1 Pseudoalteromonas sp. 2CM28B | reverse complement strand
CCCCGAACCCCGAACCCCGAACCCCGAACCCCGAACCCCGAACCCCGAACCCCGAACCCCGAACCCCGAACCCCGAAATACAGGCACAAAAAAACGGCGCTTAAACAAGCCCCGCTTTTAAATGGTTTAGGCTATTTCTTCAACCTTTAACCTAGCACTTAAGCTACTTTTTTCTCTTCTATGCTCGCAAGGTATTCATCAAACGTGCCTTGAAAGTCAATTACCTGCTTGTCTTTAATATCAACAATACGGGTTGCCAGTGACGATACAAACTCACGGTCGTGACTTACAAAAATAAGCGTGCCTTTAAAGTCTTTTAGCGCATTGTTTAGCGCTTCAATGGCTTCCATATCCATGTGGTTAGTTGGTTCATCCATTATCAGTACGTTAACGTCTTGCATCATTAATTTACCAAATAACAAACGGTTTTTTTCACCACCTGAACAGTTACGGGCTTTTTTATTTGCATCGTCTGCGGTAAATAATAAACGCCCTAACATGCCACGAACCATTAAATCGTTGTGTTTAGCAGTTCGCCACTGCGACATCCAATCAAATAAAGTTAAGTCGTTATCAAAGTCTTTGCTGCTGTCTTGTGGGCAGTAACCAAAGGTCGCGTTTTCTGACCATTTAACTTCACCGTGTAAACTTTCAAGCTCGTTAACTAAACACCGTAAAAAGGTGGTTTTTCCCACACCGTTTTCGCCAATTACCGCAAGCTTTGCACCCGCTTCTAGCAATAAGTCGCCGCCGGTAAATAACGTTTCACCGTCAAACCCATGGCCAAGCTTGGTTAGCTCAAGCGCTTGGCGATACATTTTTTTGCCCTCATCAAAGCTCAGTGACGGGCTCATACGGCTTGATGCTTTAACTTCATCAAGCTTAATTTTATCCATTTTTTTAGCGCGCGAGCTGGCTTGTTTTGCTTTAGAGGCATTAGCACCAAAACGGTTAACAAAGTCTTGCAGCTCGTCAATTTCAGCGCTTTTTTTCGCGTTTTCAGCTAATAACTGTTCGCGTTGCAAGCCTGAGGCTTCAAGGTACTTTTCGTAGTTACCTGGGTAAATACGCAGCTCGCCGTAATCAATATCGGCCATGTGCGTACATACCGAGTTTAAAAAGTGACGGTCATGGGAAATAATAATCATGGTACATTTACGTTGGTTAAGCTCATTCGCAAGCCACGTAATAGTATGAATATCCAAGTTATTAGTTGGCTCATCAAGTAGCAAAATATCAGGATTTGCAAATAGCGCCTGTGCTAACAGCACACGCAATTTCCAACCAGGGGCTACGTTTGCCATTAAACCATAATGAAATTCTTTATCGATACCCGCATCAAGTAGTATTTCTTCTGCGCGACTTTCTGCGGTGTAACCGTCCATTTCAGCAAAGATGCTTTCAAGCTCTGCCACTTTCATGCCGTCTTCTTCGCTCATTTCAGGCAACGAATAAATACGGTCGCGCTCTTGTTTTACTTTCCAAAGCTCAACGTCGCCCATAATTACCGCGTCAACTACGCTGTATTGTTCAAACGCAAACTGATCTTGGCTTAGGTTACCTAATTTTAGCCCCGGCGTAATAGATACATTACCTGCACTAGGCGTAAGCGCACCGCTTAAAATTTTCATAAATGTCGACTTGCCGCAGCCGTTAGCGCCAATTAAACCGTAACGGTTACCGTTACCAAATTTAGCTGAAATGTTTTCAAACAACGGCTCTGCGCCAAACTGCATCGTAATATTTGCGGTGGAGATCAAAAAAAGGTGTCCTAGAAAAATACTGACAGGGTTATGGGCGCAGCAGGTGCGAAAATAGACCAGGCAATAGGTGTAAATAAGGCGGCAAATTATACAGGCCAAGTATACTAAAGGCTAGCCTATTTAAACGTTAACTCACTTGATTGTTTTTAAGTACGGCTTTATTGTAATAAAAAATATCAAAAAGAGTGAGTTATGTCGCCCGCAAAAATTCGTAGCGAAGTTATAAAACTTAGTAAGCTAAGTGTAAAACAGCCAGATTATTACTTTATTCAGGGTTACTTTTTAAGATTAGGCTTACTGCCCGACATAATAACGCCCACTAAATGCAGCTTGTTTTGGCTGAGAAAAAGTAAATGAAAATGAAAAAAGTGAAAGGTTACGAGCGGCGGGCTTCGAGCGACGAGTAGCGAACACAGCCTAGCGCCTTTGGCTTTCTCATTCAGCGCAGCGCCTCTTCTTCCTCTGTGGTGAATGAATAAATTAAAACATAAACTGGTAGCAGCGGGTTTACCCCGCGTCTCTATGCTTAATGACCTAAATCTGACGCGATATAAAATCGCTGCTACAGAATAATATTTGGCTTTTTTATTTCCTCTTTCAGCGCAGCGCCTCTTTTTCCTCTGTGGTGAATAAATAAATTAAAACATAAACTGGTAGCAGCGGATTTACCCCGCGTCTCTATGCTTAATGACCTAAATCTGACGCGATATAAAATCGCTGCTACAGAATAATATTTGGCTTTTTTATTTCCTCATTCAGCGCAGCGCCTCTTTTTCCTCTGTGGTGAATAAATAAATTAAAACATAAACTGGTAGCAGCGGGTTTACCCCGCGTCTCTATGCTTAATGACCTAAATCTGACGCGATATAAAATCGCTGCTACATAATAATATTTGGCTTTTTTATTTCCTCTTTCAGCGCAGCGCCTCTTCTTCCTCGTGGTGAATAAAATAAATAAAAACCTATTTACCACCGAGGTCGCAGAGTACACAGAGAAAGTGATTAAAGGGGAAAGGTAAAAGTTCTCGGACGGCGGGTTTTGGGCTATGGGCATAACTTAGCACCTAGTTACTTCCCCAGAAGCTAGCGCCTTTTACCTAGCGCTTCTTTGGTGAATACATCACTTAAAATTAATTTACGTGAATAAAAGTACATTATCGGTTTTAGTGTTCAGTATAAAACAGATAAGTTATGATTATCTTAGTTTTTACTAATGGTTTTTTATTTTGAGCAATAATATTTTTCAACAAATAGTTAATTACTTGCAGAAAAATAGCGACATTGAAGTGGTGTGGCTGTATGGCTCTCACGCCAAAGGTACAGCACAACCTCATAGTGATATTGATCTTGCTATCGCTTTTAAAAATTTTGATCTTAGCTCGTTTGATAAACGACTCAGGCCAAAAGAGCTCGAGCTAGAAATCAGCAATGCGCTTAGCCTAAACGAACAGCTTATTTCAATCGTTGATATAAACTTAATCCCCAGTTACCTTGCATTCAATGTAGTAGAATACGGGCAGGCCATTTTAGGCAAGAATAGCCTTAGAGCGATGAAAGAGCAGCAGCGTATTTATAGCCAATTTGAATTTGAGATGATAGCGAGTAAGCATGATTGATACAGGAATAGCGCTTTATATAAGTGAAGTAACACGACATATTGATGAATATATGCAAGAACTCGACGAATTAAGCCAAATAGATCAACTTAATAATAGAGACTACCGTGCCGCAGAGCGTTTGTTACAGTTAATGACAGAAGTGTGTATTGGTTTATCTAAGCACTGGCTTAAAAAGTATAAAAACACGACAAGCAGTAATGCCTACCAAACATTTAGTGAACTAACGCAACTCGGTGTTTTAACCGATAATGAGTTGCTTTCATGGCGTAAAATAATCGGTTTACGCAATGCGCTTGTGCATGATTATTTGAATATAGATCAAGAAATTGTGAAGACGATTATTAAAAAACGACATTATGTAACTATGCACTTGTTTAGCCAAAAAGCGATGGCCGAATTAGCAAGCTGATTGAGGTTAAAGGGGAAAGGTAAAGTTCTCGGGCGGCGGGTAGTGGGCTACGGGCACAACCTAGCACCCAGCGCCTTCTCTTTTCAGCGCAGCGTCTCTTCGCCCTCTTTGTGAATAATGACCTTGCGCGGCATAAAGCCCGTCTACGATAACTGTCAACGTTAATCATATCGGTAGGCGGGAGTTTACCTCGCGCTTTTAATTTAAAAACAATTTTGCACCACAGAGGTTCTTGAGGCGCTTTGCGCTACACAGAGGTGGAACGGTATTTTTTAAGCATTTCTCTGTGAACTCTGTGTTCTCGGTGGTAAATATTTATTTAACCTGAACTCTGGTTAAGAGATTTACTAACGTATTGAATCAAAAATGATATTTATGTTTATTTTTCTCTAGCCAGAGATTTCCAGTGAAAACAAGACGAAATTACGCGTCAATAGCTAGCCTATTGCAAGTAAATTCAACGCAGTTAGCGCTGAAAATAGCTGCTTGAGATTGATTTATTATCCAGAGTTCAGGTTATTTAGGCTTAATCTGACGCGATATGAAATCGCTGCTACTGGATACGAGCAACGGGTTGCGAGCTTGTGCAAACAGCCTAATAACTAGTAATCTCTGTCACTGTCCTAAAACCTAAAACCTAAAACCTAAAACCTAACACCTATTACACTCTTAGTGTTTATGAATGTAGGCGGGAGTTTATAATCCGGCTTGTGATTGTAGTCTCAGAGTTTGCTCGCACGAAAAGCGCAGCTTTTAAATGTTGCGAAATCTAAGCGTTTAGTAATGTGGGTAAATGGCTTGTATAGCGGATTTATTTGGCTTAATTAACTCATTTATAACTTGTAACTCTACTTGGCTAATGGTTTTTTTACTTAGCATTAAATGAGTAGAACTCTTATTGATGGCCGCCATATTAGTAACCGCTTCTATTGCTGGGTATTGGTTTAAAAAATATTGTGCTGCTACTTCGTCTTCTATTGCGTAATCCACTCTGTTTTTACTAAGCATTGCAAAGCGTTTATCGGCTGTGGGCATCATAATAACGTGAGCAGGATGATTTTGTTTAAACTGCGCAAATGCAGCGCCATAATAACTGCCACGGTTAACCGCCAAGGTTAAATCTTTATAAAAAAAATCGCTAATGTTATTTAAATCAGGCGATTCGGTGTATTTATACAGGCGAACTACTTCATCACGATAGGCATCGCTAAAATAGGCAAAATCAGCTCTTGCTGATGTTTTACTCGCGGCAAAAATAACATCAATACGGCCTTCTTTTAATTCTTCAAAAGCGCGCGATGAGGTAGGCAGCAACACAAATTTTAAACAAAAAGATGAGCCGTTAAAAATCGTGTTCAACACGTCAATTTCAACGCCTGTTAAATTGTTTTTTACTGCCACCACATAAGGCGGCCAGTTGCGTTCATTAGTACCCACCTTAAGTGTTTTGTTACAGGCAAATACGCTACAGCTAAAGATTAGTAATACAACAAAAGCGACTTTAAGCATTTTATTACTCTAAAAAATTACAACACTTTAGTATAAACCAAGTTGTAAATATAAACAGGGTTAGGTAGTTGTTATTAAAAGGCCAGCAGCTAAAGCGATTGCACGTAATGTAACCTTTAAAACGCTTGGTAAGCTTATAACGGCTTAAATAAACGTTTATTCAAGCCGTTACACTGCAGGGTAAATAACAGCCATGTTTTTAGTGTGGATTAAGGTAAGTGTTTAATTATCGCTACTCATTCAAATAGCGCCGAAGCGTTTATATAACTTTAATACTTTCAAAGATGTAGAGTTAATAGGTAAAAGTGTAAATAACATTGGTTTATAACAATTAAACAGTGCTTTTTTGTAATGAAAACATACTACTTAGGGCGTATATATTGCCGTAGCTCTATATTTTTAAATGTTGATACTGTAGATTAGTTATAAATGAATACCAGATTAATAGCTCGCGCTGTTAATATATAAACCAAGGAGCGGTGAATTTAGTGCCTACTAAAACACTCAATTACTACAATCAAAACGCACAAAGTTTCAGCGATTCAACGCTTAATGTTGATATGTCGGCGCTTTACGCTGAGTTTTTACCGCTTATCCCTAAACATGGCCATATATTAGATGCAGGCTGCGGTAGCGCCCGCGATGCCATGTATTTTAAACAGCAAGGTTTTACTGTTAGCGCATTTGACGCAAGTCCCGAGCTTGCAAAGTTAGCCAGTAATTACTTACAACAAGCCGTAGAGGTTAAAACCTTTCAGCAGCTAAATTGTACCAATAAGCACGACGGCATTTGGTGCTGCGCGAGTTTATTACATGTACCAAAAGCTGAGTTACCGCAAGTGTTTTTAAAACTGCAAAATGCCCTAAAACCCAATGGCGTTTTATATGTATCGTTTAAATATGGCACGCAAGAGCGTGTACATAATGGCCGTGAATTTACCGATTTAAATGAAAGTGCTTTAACTGCGTTAATTAACAGCCACACAAAACTTAAAATACTAAAACAATGGCAAACGGTCGACCAACGCCCAGAGCGCGAGAGTGAAGTATGGCTCAATGCCCTAATTAAAGCAGTGCCGGTTTTATGATTGGCGCAATGCAGCAGCAACTCGACTTTATTGCGTATATTCAACGCATGCTGGTTGAGGGCGATTTTAGTGCAACCTACAAATTTGCATTGCTGCATGCTTTGGCTGATGTATGTGTTGAACAGCCACTTCAATCAGAGCAAAGTGAATTGGTCATAGAACTGCCAACACTTGCTGACAAACTCATTACCTTGTATTGGCATCATGCAATGCCGTTTCCCTCAGAACATACTGGTGAAAGTGCATTGCTTTTACAAAATACCGGTGCGCAATCAAAAGTAATTAGCGTATTGTTTGAATGCCAACAAAACAATATTCGTAACTTACGCCAGCTAAAGCAAAGTGGTTTTTACAAGCCGACTTTTAATGCCGCTATGGCAACCTTAAAAAGTGGCCCACTTTGGCGCTTACAAATACTTGCCAAGCAAGAAGAGTGCTTTTTATATCCGCACACTAAAAGCTCTAAATACATTACTTTGAATGCAGGCATTGCTAGCTGTTTTAGGCGTTTTTACGATCTAGTAACGTATTTAGCTAAAAATGCGTGGCTACAAAAAATTCAAAGCATAAAGCACAACCAAACACTTATTGGCCCGCAAAGCCAACTGCATGACTTTTTATTTGGCTTTGACCGCAATGCACTCACTAAAGCAAAACCTGTTTTGGTAGAGCTGCAATCAAACAGCTGTTTTTATTGCCAAAAGCCAATGAAAAACGATGTTGAAGTCGATCACTTTATACCGTTTGCCCGCTACGCTAACGACTTAGGCCATAATTTTGTGGCAGCGCATCGCACATGTAATAACAATAAACGTGACTTTTTAGCTGCACAGCAGCACCGCGAGCGTTGGCAAAAGCAAAACTTGGTTGTTAACAGCCAAATTATTAGTAACGAGCTAAGTGCGTATTTTCACTGCGATGCAGATAAATCTCTCGCAGTAAGCAATTGGGCCTATCAGGTGGCACAAGCCAACAACGCAAAATTATGGCTTGGGAATAAAGACCATTTTGAACAAGCAAAACCAACTGCTGAGTTGTTTACGTTTCCAAATGCACCACAACCTGAATTAGATCAAGTCGCTGAGCCCGAAGTTAGCTTAAAATCAATTGATGATGTATTAAAGCTGCCGTACTTCCCCAATATAAAAATAGCCTGTGGGCATTTTAAAACAGGGGATGAAAGCGATATGGAGTTGATGGACGCGCCACTTGGCGCGGGCAAGCTTGATCCAAACGTGCACTTTTTAGCACGCGCTTCGGGCAACTCTATGAACGGCGGTAAACACCCAATACTTGATGGCGACTTATTGTTACTTGAGCTTATAACTTCCGATAGAGCCGGATCACTTCGCGGCCAAATAGTCGCGATAGAGCGAGATGATATAAGCGGAGATGGACAGTATTTACTGCGCAAAGTTAATAAATTACCAAACGGGCAATATGAGCTAATTGCTCAAAACCCCGATTACGAAGTAATGATTGCCGATGAAAGCATGCGAACATTCGCACGGTTTAAACAAGTGGTTGCAGAGTAGTTGTAGTCGCGCTTTTACTTGTAGACGAAGAGCTTGCTCGCGCGAAAAGCGCAGCTTTTAAATTTGTAGGTTCTGGCGTAGGCGGGAGTTTACCTCGCGCTTTTAAGTGTAGGAATTGGCTTGAGCCGTGATTTATATATGATTTTGGGAAAGGGATTAAAAACCTCTATTCGAGGTTTTATCGCGTTGGCGATGGCAACCAAAGAGAGGCTACCGCCGACCTCTCTCTGGACTCTCTCGGCGCACCCGAGGATCACACTGTATCCTCAAGTTAAAAATTGATGTGAACGTAAACGCCGTGTATTCGCCATCCATGGCGAAGTCACGGCTTAACTTGCATCCATGCAAGTGATTACTCATCAATTTATAACTTTCGGGTGTGATCACGGGGAATTGGAGTATGTTGGTAGATTGGTAGTTATAAATGTAGGCAGATTCACTTAAATAAGTGTTACTTAAAAACTTAACAATAAATAACTTAAATATATGGAAACTGTATGTCGAATACCTATTATGTATATTCGTTAAAAGATCCAAGAACAAAGCCAGCAAAGGTTTTTTATATTGGAAAAGGTACAGGCAGTCGAGCGACAGATCATCTTAAGAAAATAGATGAAACTAGAAAAGGTAAGTTTATTCAAGAAATTTTAGATTCGGGCTATTCTCCGGTAGTAGCTAAAATTGTAGAGCAGCTGACTGAAGAACAGGCTTTTCAAATTGAGCTCGAATTAATTTCAAGCTTTGGCACTATTGATACAGGCGGTACTTTGTATAACAGTGTTATACCAAAGTCGATTAGGCGAAAGGTAGATAATGAAATTACAGTGCCAAGCGGTGCATTAGAAAAAGCTCAACTAGGTTTAAAGTTACTCAAAGATTCTATTTCTTTATTATCAGAAGAGAACCCCAATGGAATAACAAACTCAGATTGCGCACATTATTTAGGCCTTCAGTCAGATAATGAAGGCAAGCAGCAAGATTATCTAACGTATAGTGTGTTAGGGCTTCTAATAAAAGAAGGTTCACTGGAAAGTTATAGATTAGGTAATAAAAGAAAATACAAGAAAGTTTGAGATAAAATATAACTCAAATAATTAGGAGTAATTTAATATGGACACCAATGAGCCAATTATACAACCATTCAGAGCTAATGCTCACTTGTTAAAACTGCTCGGTGATGAGCTAATAGGGGACGATAGATTAGCTGTATTTGAGCTTGTAAAAAATTCTTATGATGCTAATGCTTTAAGTGTTGATGTTACGCTTAATTTAGAAGTGGAATCACCGAACATTGTAATCTGGGATCACAAAGGTTTCGGTATGACAAAGGACGATATTTTAAATAAGTGGATGGAAGTAGGCACTAATAGCAAAAGAAACGATAATAAAGTTAGAACTCCAGAATTAAATCGTCTTCCTCTTGGTGAAAAAGGTGTCGGTCGCCTTGCTGTTCATAAGCTTGGAAAAAAGTTGACGATTAACACTCGCTCCAAAAACTCAGTTGAGTATAAGATTCAAATAGATTGGCCTAGTTTAATAAGTAAGGCTGAATATATTGAAGATACAAGAGTCACTATAACTCCGCTGGATGAACCCGAATATTTTATAACAGAGACTGGTACTCGTATCGAAATTGGTGAGTTAAATAATATTCATTGGACACGCGGTGATTTAAGAAGATTAAAACGCCTTCTAACAAGCCTAATTTCACCGTTTAAAACTGTATCTGATTTTAATGTAAATTTGTCGGTTCCAGGAAGAGAAAAAGACATAGCGGATCTGCTAGAAGCCAAAGATATACTAGATAAAGCACTTTGGACATATGATTTTATTATAGATGAGTCAGGAAATTTTTCTTCAAGCTACAAGTTCAATCCTCCCCAAACATTTAAGGAGCTAGCTTCCTCAAGCAAAAGTGAGGATGAATCTCGTTTGGAGCTTTTAGAGCCGACTAAAGAGGAAGAATTAGCTAGAGACAAGGTAGTTCGCGAATCATTACTATTAAATCCTGAAGATATAAAAAACATTGGTCCGATATCGGGAACTTTTTATGTTTTTATGAAAACACCAGCTATTCTTGCTGCTGTCGGCTCGCCACAATTGATTAAAGACTACTTGAAAGAACAGTCTGGGGTGCGTGTATATAGAGACGGTATTAGAGTATTCAATTATGGAGAAGGTAAAGATGATTGGCTTGGGCTTAATGCTGGAAGGATAAATATGCCTGGTCAGAAAATTGATACGGGTATGGTCATTGGCGGTGTTGACCTAGATTTAGAGTTAAGTAAAGGTTTAAAAGAAAAAACTAATAGAGAAGGGTTTGATGAAAATGACACATACAAACGCTTCAGATGGATAATTGCAAGCATCGTAGAAGACTTTCAGTTAAAACACAGGAAAGACCGTGAAGCACTTGATCTCTATTTAAAAGGTAACGTGAAAGATGCTTCACCTGCTACGACTAGATTCGCTGAAAGCATCACAGATATTAAAAATACTCTAAAAAAACATAATCTAGAAGATGAAATTGGCAGTAAAGTCAGGCAAATTGAATCTGATTATCTGCAAATGCGCGAAGTAACTCTCAGTTCAGGTATTGCTGGAATAAATCTAGCTGTCATTTTCCATGAAGTTGAGCGTGGAGTCGATGATCTTAACATCTCTATCCGCCAGTCAGATGATTACGCTACACTATTAAAACGTGCTGAACATTTAGCTGAACTATTAGAAGGCTTTGCTCCTTTATTGAGAAGGAATGAGCAAAAAACATTTAATATCAGAGCTTTAACTCAGAAAATTATAACCTTAAATGCTCATCGTTTTGAGCACCATAAAGTGACAGTTTCTTGCCCTATAAATAGCGAGGAGTCTGATTCATTTGAAGTGACAGCTCCATTTGGTCTATTGCAGGCCACCCTTACAAACCTTGTAGATAATGCTATTCATTGGACTAGCTTAAAGGCTGAAAAAGAAGGTAAAAACTACACTCCAGCAATAAGAATTGATAGCTTAACTAATTGGTTTAAAGAAGGGCCAGCAATTGTAGTTATGGATAATGGGCCTGGTTTTAGTCTTACACCTGAAGAAGCTATTCAACCCTTTAAAACTTCTCGACCTGGAGGCATGGGCGTCGGCCTTTATTATTCAGATAAAGTTATGGAGAGTATTGGAGGAAGGCTCCAAATATGCGAACCCGAAGATTTAGAGCTGCCAGAGTCTTTTCAGGGAGCTGCAGTAGTAATGATTTTTAACCAAGGAAAGTAGAATGATCTGTTTACCAAGCATAGTTTTAATTGATGACACTAAAGATGATCTGGATGAAATTCAAAGTAGTTTAGTTCAGGCTGGGTATCCATGCTTCCCAATCCTCTATCAGAATGATGAACCGAATAATTTATCTGGTATTGATCATGTGAAAATAGAAATGATTAATCCCCGGGTTATTATTACAGATTTAAATTTACAAGAACTACAAGTTGATGCTGTAAAGCTGGTAGGCCCAATAGTTGAAGTTCTTAAAAAATTGGCTTCAGATGGTCCATATTTACTTTATTTTTGGTCTAAAAATGCAAGTACTGTAGAAAAAGTAATGGAGTTGATATCAGAAAGGTATTCAGACCTCAATTTTCCTTTATATTGGGGGGTTCTTGATAAATCTGAATTTAAGTCAAAAAAACAAAATCTAACGAATAAAGTAGCCAAGTTATTCGTAGAAAACCCTATGTTTAATGCGTTATTCAGTTGGGAGAATAGAGTTACAGTTGCAGCTCAAAATACTGTTGATTCACTCTTTAAATTAGCAAAACCGGTAGAAATAAATGATATAGCTCAATTCCAATCTGAGACAACTACTAATCTACAAGAAATGTTAGCAGTTATTGGTAACGAAACTATCGGTATTCAGAATGCCAAATTGGAGCCTGAAGTTGCTATTGAACAAGGGCTAGAACCTGTTCTTTACGATCACATTGCTAGTAATGTGAATATTGATCCTGCCATTTGGCGCGATGCAGTTAAAGAGATTGGCACAAAACTCAGAGCAAAAGAAAGTGTGAAAGCTTTTTTAAACTCTTTTTATCATATTGAAGAATTAACAGAAGGTTCACCAAAAAATAAGAGAGGTAGTTGGATTGAACTCAATCATGACTACTTTAACGATAAAAATAATGAGTTAAAGATCAAGCGAAACTTAGGTAGAAAGATTAAAACTTTGATAAATGAAGAGTTTATAGATAATACTCAGGGCACAAAAGATACAAGAGCACAGGCTCACGAAGCAATTACTTTGGGTTTTCTTGAGTTATCAGCTGAGTGTGACCAAGCTCAACGAAAAACAAAACTAAATAAATATTTTTTATCAGCAATGATCCCTTTAGAATATGAAGAGTTTACTAAATTTAGAGGTGGTAATAGTGATACTAAACATGCAGGAATATACAGAGTTCCAAATGTTAGGATTAATGGAAAAGAATATATCATTAAAGTTAGCTTTCTCTATCAAGTAGGCAGTATACCAGATGTGAGTAAGTGGCTTGGAAAGCCATTATTCAGGCTTAAAAATCAAATTTTATCTGATATTAGTTTTAAAGCCTCTCAGCATGCAACTCGCCCTGGAATCATTCGTTTTGATTAATTAATTCAAGCAGAACCTTACCTATCTGCTGTGCCAAATATGGTGGTACAGCATTTCCTACCTGTACATACTGATTAGTTCTCGTTCCTTCGAAAATATAATTATCAGGGAATGTTTGTAAGCGTGCGGCTTCTCGAACACTTAAACTTCTACATTGTTGCGGATCGTAATGTACGAAGTAGTGACCATCCTTTGAAATATGGCTTGTTACGGTAGTTGCATATTTATCTGCAACTTGTACTCTAAAACGGTCAGCGTGTGTTCCTGTATCCCAATTTGCATGGGCTGGAGCTAACTCTTTTGGAAAGTGGCGAGATTTAGGTGATGAGCCTTCAATTTGAGCATATACGGCACAGTAAGCGTAGCGAAGTAAATCATCGACCATATGTCCTCTGGTTTCATGGTTTAGCACTACGTTTAAATTAGGGTCTATATACCAAGCTTTTAATGACTCTGGCATAGCTGGAGTTTTGTCGCTTAAAGCAGTTTCTATTCTAGACAAACCGATTTTTGGTTTGAGATTTAAGCTATTTGCTGATTCTGGGTCAAATTGTTTTTTCAGAATCCGCTTTAACTTAGCTGCATTTTTAGTAACAGCTGTTTCCCAATCTTTTGTATTGTCTTTTTGCTTTGAAAAACCACTGCGTAAATTAGGCAAATCATCAATAGCTTGTTTTACAGTAACTTGATGTTCGCATAGTTTTAGTGTTTCTGGAGTAGCTTTAATATCCTCACGCACACCGAGTAAAATCACACGATGCCTTGCTTGAGGTATACCGTATTGCTCACAGCGAATTAAGAAATCGGCAGAGTCCTTGTATTGTGGGTCTTTTGGGTTCTCGGCATCAACCACTAATGAATAAATTTTATATTTTGGAATCTTTTTTTGTTTAGTTACGGAGCCTGGATTTCGCAAGTCTTCTAATATTTGTGGAAACATGACTTGGCCGTTTACTTTTGCTGTGAGGATTCCGCGAACATTCTCCATTACAAAAATATCTGGTTTAGCTAGGCTTATTACCTGTAAATATTCTTTGTATAAAAAGTGACGAGCATCATCTTCTGCAATATAGCTTTTATTTCCGGCATTACGTGAGCGGCCAGCTAATGAATATGCTTGGCAAGGAGGGCCACCGATTAAAACTTTCGGACCTTTGTGTTGTTTTACGAGTTCTTTTATGCGCTTATGAATAAGCTTATTGTCTTTGCCCAGTTCTTTAGCGCCATTTAAAGTTTCTTGGTTGGCTTCTGTTGCAATATCAGGGTGAAAATCAAATAGCTCATTACGTGTAATTTTCCCATGTAGGTAATCGTAGTAATTATCTAATGGTTGGGACTTAGTTTTAAGTAATCTGAAAAAAGCGCGAGTAGTTAAGGTTTGATGAGCATTTACATCTTTCTCAACAGAAATACCTATTTGAAAAGGTGATTTACCATCTTCTGTTTTAGCTGCGGAAATTCCTTCGCCAAGTCCACCAGGACCTGCAAATAAATCAATAACAAGAATTTCACCGTTTTCCATAACCAACTAAACAACTACAAAATAAAAAGACGATGAATCATACCAGGCCTTATTTATCCTATAAAGTGTTATATGGGATAAATTGAACAATCGCCCAAAATAGCAACTAATAGTTATAAATTAAAGACCGCTGCCAAGACAATTCCCCGTGATCACACCCGAAATTGAATTAATGATGAGTAATATCAGCGCATGGATGCGCTTTAAGCGATGCCTACACACGGACGTGTTTCATCGCGTTTACGTTCATATCATTAATTTGAATTAAGGAAGTAGTGTGATCCTAGGGGCGCCGAGAGATTCCAAAGAGAAGTCGGCGGTTACTTCTCTTTGGTTGCCGTCGCCAACGCGACATGTATAAATAAAGGCGTCGAGCGTCGAGCGTCGAGCGGGCTTTGAGTATTAAAAGCGGCGCTTTTCACGTCAGTAAGCTGCACGTCTACGGTAAAATTTAAAGACCGATGCTAAACCCCCTTGATCACACCCAAACTGGAGAGCGTACATGGATGTGAAAGTTGTGCCTTACACGGCGTTTACGTTCATATCAATTTAGGCTTTGAGGAAAGTGCAAAATGCCCGGGGCGCCGTGGGTGACGAGTGACCGAAACGAGGTTTCGCAGCGCGAGGAAGTGGAAGCATGGATGCTGACAGGAACCCAGCTTCAGGGATGAATTACTTGCAGCAGAGTTGATTTAAAGACAAACCACACTTAGGTTGCCGTCGCCAACGCGACATGTATAAATAAAGTAGACGAGTATCGAGTTGCGGAGATCGGGTTTTGCCATTAAAAGCTACGCTTTTCACGTCAGCAAGCTTAACGCCTACGGTGGGAATAGGTAAAAGGTTTTAGGTTAAAGGCGCTAGTCTGAATTTATAGCCCGTCGCTCGCTGCTCGAAACCCGCTGTCTTCTCTTTGTACAAATATGGTTTTAAGTGATTTATTCACCACAGAGATTAAGAGGCACTGCGTTTTAGAGGTAAACACAAAGGGTCTAATGTAGGTCGTGCTTTAGCGCGTCAATTTTCAATATTAGACATTGTCGCCATAAATGACGACCTACAAGGAAGTGCTGGGGGGTTGCCCGCCGCTCGCCGCTCGTATCCCGCCACCCTCGGTGGTAAATTCGTTTTAAAGCAATTATAGCTAATGCTGGTTCCTATGGTGAAATTAACTACTATGATAATTTAACGCGATCATTTCAATGTCGTATGTTTGCATTGTTTAGATGTCGTATGTTTGCTATATTTTGTCTAAGCAACGAGAGTAATTAATATGACAATAGCAAGTAAAGTAACCACAAGAATAAATCGCTCGAAGCGTTATGTTTTTGAGCGCGCTGATTTTGCTGATATTGCAGGTTACGACCAAGTTGGCCGTGTTTTAAAAAAGCTGGTAGATAGTGGCCAGTTGTTACGTATTGGTTATGGGCTTTATACTAAAGCGCGAGAAAATCGCATTACTGGTAAGTTAATGCCAGCATCACCTGCGGGTGCAGATGGTGTCATTTTAGAGGCTATTGAGAAACTGGGCGTTGAGTATCAATTCGATGAATTTACACAACGCAGTCTTAATGGTGAAAGCTTACAAGTTCCCGCTTCATTTAAAATAATGACCAATAGCCGCTTTAAGCGTAAAATTGTTGTAAATAATAGCGCTATTAATGCGAGTTGATAGTGATTTATTTTTAGATGTAGCGGATGCTCTTGGTATGGGTAACCCTGCTATTGTTGAAAAAGATTACTATGTAGTTGCATTACTTAAGCTACTTTGTGAGCTATCTTTTGATACGCATTTTTTAGTTTTTTCAGGTGGTACGGCATTAACAAAGTCAGGCATTAAAACTCATCGAATGTCTGAAGATGTTGATATAAAAATTATTCCCAAAGATTTAACTGCTAACACGTCTAAAACTAAAAGAAAAAAGGCTAGAAAAGCGCTCCACTTACAGTTAATTGCTGCAATTAATTCACATGATTATTTTTCTGTAGAAAATACTCCAACTGTTTTTGATGAATATCGATATCAACAAATTGATATTCGCTATCCTCAAGCCCATTCAAAAGCCCCATGCTTACGACCGTTTATTAAATTAGAGCTTATTGAAACGTTACTTTTTGATAATGTACAAAGCCGCAATATATCTTCTTTAGTGAACGAGGTAACTCAACAGGCACCAGAAGTGCCGCTGATGGACTTTTCTAGTATTGAGAGTACACAAGCTGAAAAGTTAGTGTCTATGCTTAGGCGCACAGCGAGCTTTGCACGTGATAATAGAAGAGACGATGATCCTGCGCTAATTCGCCATGTTTATGATACGTATTATATTCAACACGCTGGGTTGGCGGATGCATCAGGTGTGGTGCCTTTAGTCAAAAAAGTCATAGCAGAAGATATTACCCGTTACGGTAACCAGCATTTAGAATTTATGGCAGAACCGATTATTGAACTTAAGTTTGCCTTAGATGTATTGCAAGTGAACTCACTCTATGAAACGCGTTTTAATGAATATGTTGTTCCAATGGTTTATGGTAGTCATAAATTGGTGTGGCAAGAAGCATTTGATGTATTCAAATCATTTTGTAAGATTGTTTTGAATGATATTGAGCTTTAACCATCAAATTTAAAAAGCGCTGTATTTTCACAATCACCACACACTAATGAGTAGAGCTCTTTGCGTTTACTCACTTTGGTATTAGCACTGGTACATTGCGGGCAAGACGTTTTCATTGGTGTATTGATATCGCACTCACCGCATGTAACAAAATAGCCGTAGCGACCTGAGCGAGGTTTAAGCGTCGTTTGATTGTTGCACTGCTTACACTGTAAATTTATTTCATTGGCAATATTTGGTTGCTCTTGAGTTATTGGTGCAATAGCTGCTGATTCATCTTGATAAATCGGGCTTGGCTCGTTGAGGTTTGATGTTATTGCGTCAGGTTTTAACTGTGTAGAAGGGGCAATATTTTGCTCTAAAAGAAACTCACAGATCCTAACTAGGCTTTCTTCACTAAACCAAGGACGAACATTAGTTGAGAAAAAGTGTAGGGCATTTGGTGTTGAAGCAGGTAACTTCATTATGTCTAAAAGCTTATCAGCTATAAACTCAGACTTAACGAGACGCTCTTCAAGCGTTTTTGGCGTGTTATCTCGATTAATTATGGCATTACTCGATATTGCACAGATGCTATGCCATTCACGGCCACCAAAGTTTTGTTGTATTTTACCAAACATCTTTGGCAGAAGTTGAGGAGCATTGTCTTTTACTAAACTTTTTAGTAATGTCAATTGTAGCTCGACTTGTTTGATAGGTGACGGCATGCCTTGCCATTTCCCACGGTAACTGCGACTCCACTCTTGATGTTGGTTTATTGCAACTTCACCGGTAATACTTTTTGATTCAATAAGAATAAACCCGTAGGTGTAAACAACCAGATGGTCTATCTGTGCGATTTCGCCGTTGTGTTTAAACTTTACATCATTAAACACAAATACTTGAGAGTGGTCTTTAAATGCGCGACGTAAGTAAAATGCTACGTCTAGCTCTTGTTTTTGACCCGCTTTGATCTTAGCGGAAGTGGAAGTTGATAGAGCTTTATCTTTTAAAATCATGCGACATCCTTTCTGTCATATATGTTTAAAGCATATCACTGAAGTACCTAATAAAAATACTGTTGAAGGATTTTTACTCGCCCTATTTCATTTAAAAGCTGCGCTTTTCGCGTCAACAAGCTTAACGCCTACATTAAAATTTAAAGACCACTGCCAAGACAACTCCCCCGTCATTTTGCCCGAAAAGACTCAATTGATGAGTAATCGATTGCATGGCGGAATTTTGTTCCCGACAAATTCCAAGTACCTAAATCCCTTTAGGCAATGCAATCAAAGCCGTGACTTCGCCATGGATGTGCCTGTCACGAAGTTTACGTTCATATCAATTTAGACTTTGAGGAAAGTGCAAAATACTCGGTGCGCTGTGGGTGACGAGTGACCGAAACGAGGTTTCGCAGCGTGAGGAAGTGGAAGCATGGATGCTGACAGGAACCCAGCTTCAGGGATGAATTACTTGCAGCAGAGTTGATTTAAAGACAAACCACACTTAGGTTGCCGTCGCCAATGCGACATGTATAAATAAAGTAGACGAGCATCGAGTTGCGGAGATCGGGTTTTGCCATTAAAAGCTACGCTTTTCGCGTCAGCAAGCTTAACGCCTACGGTGGGAATAGGTAAAAGGTTTTAGGTTAAAGGTGCTAGGGCCTAGTCTGAATTTATAGCCCGTTGCTCGCGGCTTGTCACTCGAAGCTCGCTGTCTTCTCATTTACTCTCATTACCTCTCTTTGTGCATATATGGTTTTAAGTGATTTATTCACAAAGAGATTAAGAGACGCTGCGCTGAAACGAAAGGTCAAACGCTCTAAGTTAATGGTAAAGGGCGCTAGGGTTTGCACAAGTCCACAAACTCATACAATGAGGCAATTAAGTGTCTTAATTGCCTCATTGTATGAGGCGATTATATGGCGTAGACTGTAACTAATTTATTTTAGGGCAAACGCTTATGTGGATATGGCAACAACAAGATTGGCCGAATTTTACGTGGGATGAAAAACAGCTTGCGCCGTTATTGAGAGAGCTTTGTTTTAACCAAGGTGTGCTGGTTGGTCGCATGGATGGGCAAAGTACGCAGCAAAAACAGCAAGCACTTGATACTTTATTGGCTAATATTATTCATTCAAGCGCAATTGAAGGTGAAAAACTTAATGCGTTTTCGGTACGTTCGTCACTAGCTAAAAAACTCCACATTGATGAGCAGCCTTATCCAACCACAGTGCAAAGCGATAATCTTGCAGAGATCATGTTGGATGCAATTAATAACACCGATACACCGCTTGATTTAGAACGTGTGTTGAATTGGCATCGTTTATTGTTTACAGGTGAACAAGGATTATTTACTCAAATAGCGGACGGTCAATTACGTGGCAACGAGCCAATGCAAATTGTATCAGGGCGATTAGATAGACCCGTATTACATTTTACTGCTCCACCAAGAGATGTTATCGAAAACGAACTCGCTGTTTTTTTTAATTGGTTTAATGCAGGTTATAACGATCGACACGAAGACCCTTTTATTCGTGCTGCTATCGCTCATTTGTGGTTTGTAACCTTACACCCATTTGAAGATGGTAACGGGCGTATTACGCGTCTTATTACAGATTTAGCGCTTGCTCAAGAGCATAAAGAGTCGATACGGTTCTATGCGATGTCGGTGGCAATTTTAGAAGATAGAAAAGGCTATTACGAGGTCTTAGAGGCAACACAGCGTGGTGATTTGTGCATTACACAGTGGATTACCTGGTTTTTAAATACGCTCAATAAAGCAGTTGAATCTACTCTGAAGAATATTGAGCAAACTGTCGCTAAAACTAATTATTGGTTTAAAAAAGATCAAACTAGACTAAATGAGCAACAAGTAAAAGTGCTTAATAAATTACTTGATGGTCAATTTGAGCAGGGAATCAGTGCAAGTCAGTATCAAAAAGTGGCTAAGGTAAGTCGCGCGACGGCGACGCGTCATTTATCAGATTTACAAACACTGGATTATATAAAGAAAACCTCAGCGGGCGGTCGCAGTACTCGGTATAAAATAGCCAAATGACTTTAAAAAGCTTAAAGCTTTTATCTTGGTTCTGTAATTCAAAGCCCTACTATTTCAAACACGATAACACTAAGGTGAGGCAATTAAGTATGCTATTTGCCTCATTTTTTGAGGCAAATAATGGCGTGAAAGTAATTTAAACGCTGCGCTTTTCGCGTCAGCAAGCTTAACGCCTACGTTGATAAAGGCCGCGGGCTTCGAGCAGTGAGTAGCGAGCTTTACAAACAGCCTGATATCAGCCCAGAACCTAGAGTCTACTCTTTTAGCGCAGCGTCTCTTTGCCTTCTTTGTGAATAATTTACTAAACCCTATTTGAACACAGAGAAGACAACGGGCTTCGAGCGACGAGTAGCGAGCTTTACAAACAGCCTGATATCAGCCCTGAACCTAGAGCCTACTCTTTTAGCGCAGCGTCTCTTTGCCTTCTTTGTGAATAAATCACTTAAAACATGTTTGCACAAAGAGAAGAAAATGAGGAGTAAATGAGAAAGTGGAACATCAAACTGGTAGCAGCGGGTTTACCCCGCGTTTTGTGTTTAATAACCTAGGCCTGACGCGATATAAAATCGCTGCTACCAAGAATTATCACCACGTAGCAGCGGGTTTACCCCGCGTTTTTGTGTTTAA
>NZ_JALNTH010000066.1:0-21663 GCF_023161935.1 Pseudoalteromonas sp. 2CM28B | reverse complement strand
AAGTGCATAAAAAAGACCTGGCGCTTTCGCACCAAGTCTTTCATTAAAACCGTCAACCTATTTCAGGACGGGACATACAATTATAGCTTTTCAAAATAAAGTGGTTTTCGCTGCTTTTTACCCACTTCGTTCATTGTGCTTGCATCAAATAAACGCCCATTGATCATGGTGTAATCGACCTTATCTGAATCGCGAATATTTTTCAGCGGATCGCCATCAATAACAATTAAATCGGCAAGCTTACCTACTTCTAGCGAGCCTATATTTTTATCAAGCCCCAAGTATTTAGCAGGATCAAGCGTAGAGGCTCTAATTGCTTCAAGTGAACTCATACCGCCTTGAGCAAACATCCACATTTCCCAATGTGCACCTAAACCCTCGCGTTGTCCGTGAGCACCTAAATTTACCAGTACGCCTAGATCTTGCAGCTCTTTAGCAACGCGGGCGTTATTAAAGTGGTTATAGTGATGATCGGGCGCTTTTACTCGGCGCATAGCACGTGGCAATAGCTGATTTTTAGGCACAAACTTACTTAAACGCGGGTGATTCCACACATCTGTTTTATCGTACCAGTAGTTTTCTCCCCAAATTCCGCCATAGGCGACAACAAGCGTTGGGGTATAACCAACATCACTTTGCGACCATAATTGTTTTATATCATCGTAAATATGCTCAACCGGAATTGAGTGTTCAATGCCCGTATGCCCATCAACAACCATACTTAAGTTATGTTGTAGCAGTGAGCCGCCCTCTGGCACAACCATCATCTCAAGCTCACGCCCTGCTTCAATAACTTGTTGGCGCTGCTCACGGCGTGGCTGGTTGTACGATTTAACACTAAACGCCCCAACCTTTTTAAGACGCTCTAAATGAAATTTAGCATCATCTAGCGAATCAATATGCGAGGTGTAACCAGGCATATTTGCTCCATATAAAATGGTGCCGGTAGAAAAAATACGTGGCCCGACAATCATGCCGGCTTTTTGCATTTCACTGGCGGTAAATATTTCAGAGGTATCGTTTGATGGATCATGAATTGTTGTGACACCTAACGCTAAACCAGCATAGTTTTTCCAGTTTTGCTGAGGAATAATTTCATCGCTGGCTTGTGAGCCATGGGCATGCGCATCAACAATCCCAGGCATAATTGTTTTACCTGCTACATCGATAATTTCAGCCCCTTTAGGGATCGTTACCTCATCAGCAGTACCAATCGCTTTTATGCGTTTACCGTCTGTGATGATGACACCATTTTCAATGACTTGCTCACCCTTCATGGTAATAATGTTGGCGCCCTTTAGCGCAATCATGCCCTTTGGTGCAGCCATTTTTTTACTAAAGCTAATATTCTCACCGCTTTTTACTTTAAAGTCGGCATCATCGGCTTTATCAATAGCAAACATACCATCAAGGCTTGCATGGTATAGCTCGGGCCCTAAGCTCCAGTAGAGTGTGTTACTTTGAGCACTCCAACTTATATTTTCACCCGCACGCACAGATAGCTGCTCAATAGGAAACTGGTTATCTTTAGGACTTATTGTGATAGGTGCGCCGCTTTCTACCAGCGGGGTAACAAATACTTTAAAGCGCTCAGCAAACGCTAAGTATTTACCATCTGGTGAGACTCGAAATTCAGTCGCATGCTCTGATTCGTAAAGTTTACGAACGTTTTTAGTTTCAAGCTCCACAACACTTAAGGTAGGCTTAGGCCAAGGGCTCATGATAAATACACGGTCATTAGCGCTACCAAACTGAGGTTGGTACCCACTTTTAGAAATAAGCTCGCTCTCTCCCCCTTTTGCGCTTACTTTATAAATACCTGGGTTAAGTGACCACTTAGGATTTAAAATACTTCCGCCGGTGGCTTTACGATAAACGATTGTTTTGCCGTCAGGACTAAAAGTAGGCTCAACGTATTTACCCGGCTCACGGGTTATCGCCTCGCCGCGCCCGCTACGAGCAGAGACAACGCGAACAGTACCTTGCTTAGTATCACTCCAGGTGGTGTAAACAATCTTTTTCCCATCGCGGGAGTACTGCGGGAACAACTCATAATGATCAGTTTGTTTGGTTAAGCGCTTAATTTTACCAGAGTCTAAATCGCGTTTATAAATATAACCTAATGCTTCAAAAATCGCAGTTTCACCATCGGGGCTAACCTGCACGTTGCGCAACATTTTTACATCAAACTCATCGGTATCTAAATTTTGAGTAAAGCGTACCGCGGTTTGTATTTTTTTACTGGTGTTTACTTTAAAGGGAACACGCGCAACAGCTTTATCATCAACAGCAATTTTATGTATTGAACCGGAAGCCCAAAACACCAGTTCTTCGTTATCTGGGGTCCACGCAATTGTCGGATACACACCATGAATAGCCCAGGTTTCTTGCATATCGCGTTCAAGCTTGTCATAAAGCTTGGTGTGCTCGCCACTGGTTAGGTCGTATAAGTACAAGCTTGTTTGAAAGTCATCACGTCTTATATAGGCAAGCTTTTTACCATCAGGTGAAGGTGTGGGTCTTATTGCACCGCCCATGCCTTGTATTATGGTTTCTATTTCGCCTGTTTCTCTATCGTAGCGCTTAATTTTATAAATACCGGCAACAGAATCTTTAGAATAGTGAAAGGTTTTACCTGGTGTCGCGTCATGAGAAAAATAAACATAGCGCCCATCTGGTGAGAACATTGGCTCACCTAAGTCTTTTTGGTCGTTCTCACGTTTAGTAAGCTGAACACCTTTACCACCCGCTTTGTGGTAAAGCCACACTTCTCCAGCTCCTAGTGAGCGACTAGCGGTAAAGTGTTTGCGTGCGACAAGGTAATCGCCATCAGGGCTCCATGCGGGGCTGTTTAAAAGTCTAAAGGTTTCGTCAGTCACAGCGTGTTGATTGCTACCATCAACATCCATAACCCAAATATTATCACCACCGCCTTGATCTGAGGTAAACGCAATGTGTTTACCATCAGGGCTAAAGCGAGGCTGCATTTGCCAAGCAATATCTGAGGTGAGTTTAGTTGCTTCACCTCCGCTTATAGGCATAGTGTAAATGTCGCCAAGTAAGTCAAACACCAGCGTGTTGCCATCAGGACTAACATCAATGTTCATCCATGTGCCTTGCTCTGTGCTAATGGTGGCATCTACAAACTCACCTTTTGGTGAGTCTACCTGCCACTTTTCTTGCTCTTCGTTTGCGTGCGGCTGACCTATTGCAAGGGCGACTGATAAAGCCAGTGCAGTGTGAAGCATTTTTTTCATGCATTTCTCGCTTGTTATTATTGCAGTTAAACTCTCTAACACGATTGCAACAAAAACAGCGCTAACTTGCCAGCGTTATCAGACCAAGTACCAAAAATTAATGCCAAACTATGGGGTCAAATTGGTAGTAATCCACCAGCATTCTATAAATTTCAGGGTCGTGTTGCCTAAGCTGCGCCGGCTTTTCTAAAAAGGTCTCTGTGAGTACTGCAAAAAACTCAGCCTCGTTGGTGGCCCCATAACTATGAATAACGTGAGGCATGTTATAAGCAACATGACTTTTTAACTGCACAAATGCACGGCTAAACACTCGGGCCCACTCTTTATAAGCATTGGGGGTTTTTAATAATGGAGTGCCAGTGGTTTTTCCGGTTTCTTGGTCTAACTGGTGGGCAAATTCATGAAACACTAAATTATGGCCATCGCTTGGTAAACGGTTGCCTTCAAGTACATCGTGCCAACTTAGCACTAACGTGCCACCAGGCCACGACTCACCTAAGCGTACCGCGTTGTGGTAACTAACCAGCCCAGCACTATCTCGTGTAGATTGCGGCGCATAATACGCACTGGGGTAGAGCAAAATTTCTTTTACGTTTTTATAAAGTGGCCAAGGTTTATTAAGCACTAACACACAGGCATCGGCAGCAACTATCAGCTTCATGGCGGGGGTTAGCTTTAGTCCGTCTCGGCCTAAAAAGCGCTTTTCATTTAAAAACCATATTATGTGGCGCTCAAGCTTGGCTCTGTCGTTATCCGTCATCTTTTTATAGATAGGCATGCAACGAAGGAGTATTTCTTTTTGTTGAGAGTTTAAAACCGCGTTTTTATATTTTTTATTCCAAAGCCAGTTTTGTAGTGCCTGCCAGCGCCAATAAATTACAACAAAAATAGCCAAAGCAAAAATGAGTAGCCCGTTTATCATGGGGACATCCAAAATAAGTTAGTCTCTTATTAATATGTGCGCATGCACTCATTTTCAATCAGATAATTTCTGTGCAATTTCGTCCGCTATTTTTAGCTTTGTATAAAGCTTGATCTGCCCGCGATAAAAGGCGGTCGTAATCACCGACGTTGGTTGAGTCAGACAAGCCAAAACTGGCTGTTACACTTAACCCCTCACCCATGGCAGAAAAGTCATGCTGTGCAATGCTCTCGCGCAGTGCTTCGCATATGATTTTTGCTTCGCCGGCGGTTTTATCTGCAAAAACAATTGTAAACTCTTCACCGCCCCAGCGTGCTATATGCTGGTTTTCTTGGCAGCCATTTTTAAGCAGCTCTGCAATAGTACAAATCACTTTGTCACCAATAATATGCGACCAGTTATCGTTAATCCGCTTAAAGTGATCAATATCCAGTATAGCTATGGCTAGCGGCCGGTTTTGCTGTTTGTAAGTGGCAAAGTTATGGGCAAGCCAGCTATCAAAAGCACGCCTGTTAGGCATGTCGGTAAGTTGGTCGTGTGTTGCTTGGTATGCAAACGCATTGGCTTGCGTTTGTAGGTCTTGGGTTTGTTTTTCTACGCGATTAGTCAACTCTATTTCTATTTTTTTGTAGTGGTATAAACGGTATTTGTATATAGCAAAAATAACCATTAAAAATAATACAAATACTGCAAACTTAAATTGCGGTTTTTGCCAAAAAAATGACTGAATTACAATATTTACAGCTTGCTGATTATCTTGCCACTGTGCGTTAGGGTAACTTGCTCGTACCATAAAGGTATATTCCCCAGGCGGTAAGTTAGTGTACTCAGCACCGGTCATATGTTGGCGATTAACCCATTTATCGTTAAAGCCCTTTAATTGGGTTTGAAAATTTAATCGCTGCGGCATAATAAAGCTCAGCCCTGCATAATGAAACGATAAACGAGAAACCCCCGGAGGCAAAAATACCGACTCCCCTTCAAGCGGAAGCGCAATAGGCTTACCATCTACAAAAATATTTTCAATAATGGTCGGCAGCGCAATTTGCGTTGATGCTTGTAAGCGCGCTGGTTTTACGGTACTCACCCCCTTTGCGGTTGCAAACCAAATACTCCCATCGTTATGCGTTACAGCCGAAGGGGTTGAACCTCCGTTGGCCTGTGCACTTAACATCCCATCGCCTTCATCATACAGTTGATAGTTAAGAACGGGTGCTTTAGCGCTCGCGGGAGCGTCGAGGATTTGCTGTATATGATTTTTATCGATTTGAATAATTCCGCGGTTGCTCGAGAGCCAAAATGAGCCATTGTGCGGCACCACTTGAAATAGTTTATCGATAGGTAAACCTTGCTCTAAGCCAAGCATGGCCATTTTTCCGCTTGTTAGCTCATAGCGCACTAAGCCTCTATCTGTGGCCATCCAGGTATAGGTATCATCAATATAAAACCCAAACGCATATTGCGCAGAAAACTCACGAGGGAATTCAACCGTTGTAAATTGCTCACTAACAATATCAAATACCACCACCCCATTGCCGGTGCCTACCCAAATATTGCCTGCGTTATCTTCACTAAGTGCAAGTACAAACCCACTTGGTAAGTCTTTTTTATTTGTAAATTGATTTAAGCTGCCATCTTCATTGATGCGCGTCAGCCCCATAGCAGAGCCTATCCAAAAACGGTTTTTAGAATCAAATAATAAAGCCCTTACTTCGTTACTCCCAAGGCCAGTGCTACGATTAATAAACGGCGTAAAGGTATTATTAACTATTTTTAAAACACCTGAGGTATACGTACCTGCCCACACGCTACCATCGGGTGCTTCGTGTAAACTGAGCACAGAATAAGGACTGCTTTGTTTAGAGCCTGAAACCAAGGTAGCGCGATTATTTTTTATTATATTTAAGCCAGAGCTTCCCCCCACCCATAAACTGCCATCGGAGTGAGAAAGCACTGTGCGGGTATAATCCCCCGCTAAACCTCTTTTTTGGGTCCACGATGAAAACGGCGACTCACGCAGGCGAAACAATCCGGCGTTTGTGCCAATCCAAATACTGTTTTCTCTATCTTGTAACAAAGATAAAATACGGTTGGCGGGTAATCCGTTATTGGCATCTAACTGCTCTACGCCATCGGGCGATAACCTAAACACCCCTTTATTAATTGTGCCAAACCATAAATCTCCATGGTTATCCTCTAGTAAGCTAGAAATAGATTCATTGCTAAGCTTTTCATGTATCGGCTGAAACTGCGCATTGGTTTTGATCCACGCGCCTTTTTCGCTTCCTACAATAAGCGAGCCACCACGGGTAATTAATAAGTTATATACAGGTGCATTTGGTAAACCAAAGTGTGGCGTCATTAAGGTCGGTATTTTGTTATGTATTTTATAAAGGCCTGCACTGGTTGCTGCCCAAATAACCCCATCGTGATCTTCTATAACGCGATAAGCACTCACATTTTTAATAATTGCAAGGTCGGTATCGCTGTTATGTTCACGATAAAACACGCCGTCGTTTTCAAGGGCTAACCATAGGCTTTGATCAGCACTTTCAATTAAATGATTAACCATGGTTGATGCTGATCGCTTGGTATCCCACTGCCTATGTTGATATAAGCTAATTCCTCCACGCGACCCCGCTATGTATAACCCCCCACTATTTGTGGGAGTGAGTGCCCTTAAACCCGAGTCGGGTAAGTTATTAATATGAGCACGGGTTAATATCGTAAACTCTTGGCCATTAAAACGTGCCAAACCTTCCCATGTAGCAACCCATAAGTAGCCATCTTGGGTTTGCGTAACGCTATTAATACTGTTGTGTGGCAATCCAGAGCGGGTATTCCATGTTTCAGAAAAATAATCACTTAACGGTAAGCGGGTTTGCTCTTGGGCTTCACATAAAAACATGACGAAAAAAGAACATATAATGCTTAATTGTCTCATCATCAACTGCCTTAGTTATTCTTTTACTTGTGTGTAAGCGTTTTATCGTTATTTAAAAGGAGTAGGAAAGAATTTACTTGGCACTGAGCACACCAAAATTGTGCGCTCCAACAAAGCGTTAAAATCCCTATACGCATTGGGTGAATACACTAGGGTTTGTTTAAGCGCTAAAAGCGCATTAATTAAAACTAAACAATAGCGTAAACAACTAATAATACGTGCTAAAAAGCACCTTAAATAAGTCGCTAAAACTTAATGTCGTAAACGTATCAGCTAATCGTTACAAATTAACTTATATCGCCTATCTAACTAAAAATACTACCATAGCAAATAAATACATTGCATTAACTAAATTCAATTAACATTTACAAAAGTCGTCGATATTGTTTTGTAATACGTTTATAAACGCTGCGACGTGTAAACCATCCATTAGCGAATGATGCACATCAATCGAAAACGGCATTAGGCCCGTGGTTTTATCGTATTGGCCAAACACAAATTTAGGAATACCTAAGCTTTTTCCTTCACTAAAGGCATGCGAAAAACTACTAAAGTTCAGCCAAGGTAAAACCGATATATGTATCAAATCGGCCTGCCCTTCGGTTTGATTAAACGCCTGAGAAAATAACGGTTGAGATTTAGCATTGGCGCTTATAGCTGTGGCGTGCTGAGCAAATTTTTCAAGGCAAGGCGAATAATTAAAGTAACTAAATATAAACGAATCATCGCTAGCAAGCTCGACCACACTGGCTCTTACTTGCTTTAAGCGCCATGGACGTTCATTAATAATTCTTAGCATAATCGGGTTATAAGCGTGGCAAGCTTTTAATGTGGCATGCACATATGCTTGAAAAAAAGACAATTTATTTTGTTTACAATATTCAAATAAAGGCTTGGCGTTAAGTGTTACGCACACATTAAAATATGGCTGGGTAAAGTTTTTAAATAATTCGAAGTGTTGTTGGCGAGGCCATTTAACAAGGTCGATGGGCTCCATTAAGGCGTTTGTATCAGTCATAATATCCATAAGCTTGTCGTTAACGATTAGGCCGCATTGCCTTAAGGGTCTTGGCCACAAAAAAATTACCACGCCACAGAGTATAAACAAAAAAGGCGTACCACTGTACGCCTTAGTTTAAATAAACGGGTAAATTTACAGGCCGTTTTGAATTATCTCTTGCGCTAACTCATCGGCAATCAAATGCGTTGATTTTTGCTCTTTTTCACTACGGGTGAATATTTCGGTTAAGGTATCAAAAATACCTTCAACATGTTTATTAGACGCCGCCTCACTGTAGCCTTGTGGTGCAGTTTCGTAATACACATTAATAATGCCACCAGCGTTAATAACGTAATCGGGTGCATACAAAATACCTTTTTCACGAAGGACTTCACCGTGGCGAGACTGCGCTAGCTGATTATTAGCACACCCAGCAATAATGGTTGCCTTAATACGTGCAATGGTTTCATCATTAATGGTGGCACCTAATGCACAAGGTGCGTATACATCAACATCAAGGTCGTAAATTTCATCAATACCCACCGCCGTAGCGCCAAAGTCATTTACTACGCGCTCTACAGCATCTTGATTGATATCTGTTACAAATAATTTTGCACCAGCTTGGGCTAAATGCTTACATAAACCATAGGCGACCGCACCTAAACCTTGTACAGCCACTTTAATGCCCGCAAAATCTTGATGTCCGCGTTGGTGCTGTAATGCCGCTTTAATTCCTAAAAACGTACCGTAAGCTGTAAAAGGTGACGGGTTACCGCTTTTCCCTTCCAAGCCCAGCACATAATTTGTTTCTTTATTCATTAAAGCAACGTCATCACATGTAATGTTTACATCTTCGGCAGAGTAGTAACGGCCATTTAATCGCTCTAATTGACGACCAAAAGCTCGAAATAACTGCTCTGATTTAATCTCTTTTGCATTGCCAATAATAACCGATTTACCACCACCAAACGGTAGGCGAGCAACCGCATTTTTATAGGTCATCCCTTTTGAGAGACGTAAAACATCGTAAACGGCATCTTCATCGTTGGCATAGTCCCACATTCTACAACCACCAACAGCAGGGCCAAGGTTAGTATTATGTACGGCAATAATTGCTTTTAAACCTGACGCTTCGTCAGAACAAAAAACCACTTGTTCGTGGTTATCAAATTCAGCTTGATTAAACACAGCCACTGTAATTACTCCAAAATAGTTTACCCGTGAGAGGGATGAGCGCTGGAAATTGACGAAACTTTACCACTTCATTTTTAAGGGTGCCACATAATGAGAAGTTAAACCCGTAAAAAGCCAGCCTTGTGAATTAATAAATCTAAATAACAACAAAATACGGATATAAAATTCAATAAAAGGCATATAAATTAAATTTAAAGCTAACAACACCGTTAAAAAGCGCCTTCACATTTACGTGAACGTAAAGGTAATACCAAGTGTAAACCTTGTATTACACAGTTCCCCTCCCAGCAAAGTCGCACAGTGTATACGTTTATGAAGAAAAAAGCAGATTTACCACAACTGGTCTGAGGTGTTTATTTGAAGGGGCTATTTACGCTTTTTTAATATTTCATAAAACAAATACAAAAAAAGCGAGCCTAAGCTCGCTTTTTTATTAGATTACATAAACCTTTATTTAAGCTTGCCGTCTAGCTCTTCAATTTTAGCTTTCCAAATTGCAGGGCCTTGCGTGTGTGCGTTAGCACCTTCGCTGTCTACAGCAACCGTAACTGGCATATCTTCTACTTCAAATTCGTAGATTGCTTCCATACCTAAATCTTCAAAGGCAACCACGCGTGCTTTTTTAATTGCTTTAGATACTAAGTATGCCGCACCACCTACAGCCATTAAATAAACCGATTTATGCTCTTTAATCGACTCAACTGTAGCAGGACCACGCTCAGCTTTGCCTATCATGCCTACAATGCCGGTTTTTTCCAGCATCATATCGGTAAATTTATCCATACGTGTTGCGGTCGTAGGGCCTGCAGGGCCTACGGCTTCATCACCTACAGCATCAACTGGGCCAACGTAATAAATAAACTTATTATCAAAATCAACGCCCTCAGGTAAACCTTCACCTGAATTGATCATATCTTGTAAGCGTTTATGAGCAGCATCACGGCCTGTTAAAATAGTGCCTGAGAGTAAAACAGTTTCTCCCATTTTCCACTCGCGGGTGTCTTCTTTAGTTAACGTATCTAAATTAACACGGCGAGTTCCTTCACCTACTTCAAACGTCACTTCTGGCCAGTCTTCTAGCTTAGGTGCTTTTAAATCTGCAGGGCCTGAGCCGTCTAGTGTAAAGTGTACGTGGCGCGTAGCTGCACAGTTAGGGATCATCACAACAGGTTTTGATGCCGCATGCGTAGGCGCTGTTTTTACTTTAATATCAACAACCGTTGTTAAACCACCTAAACCTTGCGCGCCAATACCTAGTTTGTTAGCACGTTCAAAAATTTCTAAACGCAGTTTTTCTTCCGTTGTTTCTGCACCGCGCTCCATAAGCTCATGAATATCAACCGGGTCCATTAACGACTCTTTTGCCATTACCGCTGCTTTTTCGGCGGTTCCACCAATGCCTATACCTAGCATGCCTGGCGGGCACCAACCAGCGCCCATTGTCGGTAGCGTTTTTTCTACCCATGCAGCTACATCGTCAGATGGGTTTAGCATAACCATTTTACTTTTGTTCTCTGAGCCGCCGCCTTTCGCTGCAACCATTACTTCTACTTCGCCACCCGCCACTAAATCAATGTGTACAACTGAAGGGGTATTATCTTTAGTGTTTTTACGTGTGCCAGCAGGGTCAGCTACAATAGAAGCGCGTAGTGGGTTATCTGGATTTAAATATGCGCGACGTGTGCCTTCATCAACCATTTGTTGTACGGTTAAATCTGTTTTATCCCACTTAACATCCATCCCTACTTTTACAAAACAGGTAATAATACCCGTGTCTTGACACAATGGACGCTTGCCTTCAGCCGACATACGCGAGTTAATTAAAATTTGCGCGATTGCATCTTTTGCAGCCTTGCTTTGTTCTTTGTTGTAGGCTTTTTCTAGCGCTTGAACAAAATCAAGGGGATGATAAAAAGAGATATATTGCAACGCATCTTCAATGCTATCAATAAAGTCTTGCTGACGGATTGTACTCATAGTGGTTCCTTAAGTTAGCGTTACGCTTAAGCGTAATCTATACCAAACCGGTGACGGTGGTTTGCACTGTTTTAATTACAACGTAGATTTGATACTAAACGCTGCCAAAAAAATTTGACTTATGATACCCTCCCAGCCCGTTTCGAGCCAGTTCTTAAAGGGGCAGTAAATGCTAAACAATGAAAAAAATTGTGTAAAATTAGCCATAACACAAAACTGCATTGATGTTTTCGCGCATTTTGCGCATTTACCCTATGCCGTATTACTAGACTCAGCCAATAGCGAGCACATAAATAGTCGCTTTGATATTATTGCGATAGAGCCTCACGCTATTTTAGAAGTAAACAATAATCATAGCGTATTTAATCAGCAGCTTGACTCGCGTAGCCCCTTTACAATAATGAACGAAGAACTAAGTAAACTTAGCGCGCAAAAAGCCGCTAATAACCTGCCTTTTAACGGCGGCTGGCTTGGTTATTTTGGTTACGATTTAGGGCGTATTATTGAGCACATGCCACGCACGGCAAAACACGATATAACGTTGCCACAAATGGCCATTGGCCTTTATTTAGATGCGCTGATATTTGATAAACACCAGCAAAGCTGGTTTTACGTTTCTCAGCCTAACGTGAACCGTTTAGCGCTTTACCAGCAGTATTTAGCAAACGATGCAGCGCCTGCACAGTTTTCGCTCACCAGCGCTTGGCACTCAAATATGAGTGAGCATGAATACGCTGACAAATTTGCGCAAATACAAGATTATTTAAAAAGTGGTGATTGCTATCAAATCAACCTAGCACAGCGCTTTAGTGCCGGTTTTAAAGGCGACCCTTTCCAAGCCTACAAAGTATTGCGTGAGGCTAATAAAGCGCCATTTTCTAGCTTTATTAACCACCCACGTGGCGCCATTTTATCAATATCGCCAGAGCGCTTTATTGCAGTTCACGACAATATAGTTGAAACAAAACCTATCAAAGGCACTTTGCCACGCATGGCAGATGCAATCGCAGATCAACAGCAAGCCAGAGCCCTTGAAAACTCAACCAAAGACCGCGCAGAGAACGTAATGATTGTTGATTTACTGCGTAACGATTTAGGTAAAGTTGCAAAACCTGGCTCTGTAAAGGTGCCCTCACTTTTTGCTATTGAGAGCTTTCCGGCAGTGCATCACTTAGTGAGTACCGTAACGGCAGAGCTAGATGAAAGCAAAACGTGTGTTGATCAACTTGAAGCAGCATTTCCCGGTGGGTCAATCACTGGCGCGCCTAAAATTAGAGCTATGGAGATAATTGAAGAGCTAGAGCCTCATAGGCGTAGTATTTACTGTGGCTCTATAGGGTATTTAAGCGCCTGCGGTAATATGGATACCAGTATTACAATCCGTACATTGGTTTGTCATAACGAACACATTTATTGCTGGGCCGGTGGTGGTATTGTCGCTGATTCTAAAGTCGAATTGGAATACCAAGAAACATACGATAAAGTGAATAAAATACTTCCTTTATTAAAACAGTAGAACGCTTTGAATAGTGAACATATTATGGCGCGGTTTCAGCTAAGCCCTACTGCCGCGCCAAACCAAATAAAAGATACCCGTAAAAAGCGTGCCAGTGCGGTTATGCTGCCTATTATTGATGTTGATAACCACGCGCATATTTTATTGTGCAAACGCCCTACTTATTTACATCATCACCCTGGGGAAATTTGTTTACCCGGCGGTAAATTTGAGCAAAGCGATAAACACCTGCGCACCACAGCGCTTCGAGAACTACACGAAGAGCTTAATATAGCGCCAAGTAATGTTAAAGTGCTCGGGCAGCTGCCACAATACTCTACCCTAACTGGCTTTAGCATTAGCCCATTTGTGGGTTTACTTGATGAACACACAGTATGGGAGAACGATTATAATGAAGTGCAAGCTAGCTTTTTACTGTCGCTTACCCAGCTTTCAAACGAGGCCAATTGGCAACCCATTCCTTTTCAACGTTTTGGCAAAACCATCACCTTGCAAGGGTTTAGTACACCGCACGGATTACTGTGGGGAGCAACGGCTAGCATTATAAAAAACTTTACAAAACAGCTTGCCCTACCAGTGTAAAACTTACGGCCAAATAGTTACATAATATAGAATTAACGTTATGATACTCGACCGTTCAAAGAACAGCTTTCGGGCTGAGTAAATAAAGTAGAGACCCATAGTATGATCAGTGCATTTGATATGTTTAGCATTGGTATTGGCCCATCGTCGTCACATACCGTTGGCCCAATGCGTGCCTCGCGCTTATTTGTTAATGACCTACAAGAGCAGCAACTTTTAACCTCTGTTACCGATATAAAGGTAGAGCTTTATGGCTCACTGGGTCAAACCGGCGTAGGCCATGGTTCTGGTAAAGCCGTTATATTAGGGCTTGCCGGCTACGACCCAGAAACAATAGATGCCGATTTAGTTGACGATATCCTTGCCACCATTGAAAAAGAGCAAGTGATATACCTCAACCAAACCCATAAAGCGAACTTTCCTAAGCAAGGGGCTATTGTTTTTCATCGCCGTAAAACGTTACCTAAGCACTCTAATGCCATGGAAATTATTGCCTCAAATAATGGCGAAAAAGTATATAGCAAAGTGTACTACTCTATTGGCGGCGGCTTTATTGTTACCGATGAAGAATTTGAAAACGAAAAACAAGCAGCCCTTGATATACGCGAGCAAAACCCGGCTCCTTACCCGTTCGAAAGTGCAAAAGATTTACTAGAGCTGTGTAAAGAATCCGGCTTTAGTGTATCTACTTTAATGATGCATAACGAAAAAACGCTGCGCAAAGAAGACGATATTAAAGACGAGCTGTTTAATATTTGGCAAGTAATGAAAGCCTGTATTGAACGTGGCATGCGCACCGAGGGAATTTTACCTGGTGGTTTAAAAGTTAAACGCCGTGCACCTAGTTTGTATTTAAAGCTAAATGTAGAAGTGAGTAATGACCCACTCAGAGCAATGGATTGGGTGGATTTATTTGCCTTAGCTGTAAATGAAGAAAATGCCGCGGGTGGGCGCGTAGTCACGGCGCCAACAAATGGTGCTGCGGGTATATTGCCGGCCGTTTTAATGTACTACCACACATTTATTAAAGAAGTGGACCGCGACATAGCCACACGCTATTTATTAACCGCAGCGGCGATTGGTATTTTATACAAAAAAAATGCCTCTATTTCGGGCGCAGAAGTAGGCTGTCAAGGTGAAGTAGGTGTTGCCTGTTCAATGGCTGCCGGCGCACTCACCGAAATTGTTGGTGGTAATGTAGTACATGTTGAAAACGCCGCCGAAATAGGCATGGAACATAATTTAGGCTTAACCTGCGACCCTGTAGGCGGATTGGTACAAGTACCGTGTATTGAGCGCAATGCCATGGGTGCCATTAAAGCAATTAATGCCTCTCGCCTAGCAATACGTGGCAGTGGCGAGCAAAAGGTGTCGCTTGATAAAGTGATTAAAACCATGCTCGATACCGGTAACGACATGAAAACCAAATATAAAGAAACCGCACGCGGTGGATTAGCGGTAAACATTATTGAATGTTAAGCGTATAAAAACAAAAAACCGCGTATTTTAGCAATACGCGGTTTTTTAGTATTTGTATACTTAAAGTCTTACTATTTTACTGGCAGTTCTATGTCGGAAAATAACGCATCAACATCTTCTTGATTACGTAATAAGCTTGCTCGCTCTACTCGCTCTTTAGTTAAATGCGGGGCAAAACGCTCAATAAAGTCATACATATAAGTACGTAAAAAACTGCCCTTTCTAAAGCCAATTTTAGTTGTGCTAGCTTCAAATAAATGGCTGGCATCAATACACACTAAATCTGTGTCACTTAATTGATCAACGGCCATTGAAGCGACTACACCTACACCTAGCCCTAACCTTACATAAGTTTTAATTACATCGGCATCGGTTGCAGTAAACACAATGTGCGGCTCAAGGCCGTGCGCGTTAAATGCTTTATCAAGCTCAGAGCGCCCAGTAAACCCAAATACATACGTAATAAGCGGATACTGCGCTATATCAGCAACGGTTAAATTGTCGGCCTTTTGTGCTAGAGGGTGATCTTTTGCCACCACAATGCTGCGGTTCCAATGATAGCAAGGCAGCATAACTAAATCTGAGTATAAATGAAGTGCTTCAGTTGCAATGGCAAAGTCTGCGTCACCGCGCGCTGCCGCATCAGAAATCTGTTGTGGTGTACCTTGATGCATATGCAGCGAAACTGCTGGGTATTTTTTCATAAAGCCCTGAATAACACTTGGCAAAGCATAACGAGCTTGCGTATGTGTGGTGGCTATATTTAGTTTACCCTGATCAGGCAGCGTGTGCTCATTAGCAACCGCTTTTATACCTTCGACTTTAGATAAAATTTCGCGAGAAATGTTAATTATTTCTTCGCCGGCACCTGTAACATGCGTTAAATGCTTACCACTGCGGCCAAAAATTTGTACACCTAGCTCATCTTCAAGCATGCGCACTTGTTTAGATATACCAGGCTGTGAGGTAAATAAACTCTCAGCAGTTGCTGATACGTTTAGCTTATGGTTTTGAACTTCTACGATGTATCTAAGTTGTTGTAATTTCATGGTTGCAGTTTTTAACGTTATTATTAAGCTTATATGATGGTAATACTAAGCAAAACCAAGTTTAAATTAGTTAAAACTTGGCAAAGTAAGCACGTATATTTTCATTATTTAAGCATTAAGGCTAGCATAATAAACCCGCTGCAGATAGCGATGTTTATTCAGGTTCAACTTATAATACATTATTCTTATATCTAATTTTTAACATATTTTTAAGTTAATCAGCGCAAAGCTACCCTCAAAGCATATATTTGATGTAATATAAAAAAATAGATTATGAATCCGAGAATTAAGCCATGATCGTTTCGATTATAATTGTGCTTATAGTGGCACTGATAGTGATTGCACTGTGGGTAAGCGCTGTACAGCAGCACAAAGAAAAGCAAGAAATTGAACGTCGCAAAGAATTAACAAAACAAAAAGCGATAATTGAAGAAACCGAAGAAGCACTTATAAATAGCGCTAATATACCGCTTTCTGAAAACATTATACGCGTTTTACAACGTAGATGTTACGAAGCACTAAACGCTATGGTGAACCATTCACCTAATTCTAAAGCATTAAAAAGCAGAATGAACGAAGCTAAAGAAAAGCTAAGTGGAGCAGTTCAAGGTAATAGCAGCGACAATTTATCGTTACCAAGTAACGATAAGCAGTTAGTCTCGTTAATTCAGGGCATAAAAAAGCTTAGAGTTATTATGCGCTCTGAGCACAGTAAAGGCCGTGTAGATAGCCAAATATTTGCAGCAGAAGATAAGCGCCTTGAAAAGTTACAACTCAGAATTAACATAGAAAGCCAGATTAAACGCGGTTTATCTGCTCGCTCAGCGAGCATGGTGGGCTCTGCTAGGCAATATTTTGAAAAAGCCTATGCAACACTTAGTGCCGTTACCTATTCTGATGAATACGTAAACGCAAAACGCCAAGAAGTTGAAGCCTATTTAGAAGAAATAAGCACAGAACTAAAAGCATCAAACGCCACTGCCTTGAAGAAAAAAGCAGAAGCAGAGCAAGATGACTTAGACGTATTATTTGCACCTAAAAAGAAATGGTAATTTTAAATACCCAAAAGAAAGCCCATACATAATGTATGGGCTTTTTTGTATCTGTTAAGCTGTTTTTACCAATGGGTAAATACTAACGTATTTTGAGGCACTACCTAGCGCTCACCACGTTATAAACGCTTATTTACCACAACATAGATACGCAAGGTATAACAATGCAGTGGCAATGAGCGATAGCCACTAAATAATAAATGTTTACCCACCCTCAAACTAAGCCTCTTAGCTAAAAGAATGGGTATTAGCTATTATGATAAAAATGCAAACTTGATAATAAATAACGCTGTTAAAATCCACACGCTAATACTAACCTGATCGCGTTTACCACACAGTACTTTAACCGCAGTATACGATATAAAACCAAGAGCAATACCATGCGCAATAGAGAATGTAAGCGGCGTCATAAGTAGTACTACACTTACCGGAATTGCATCGCTCATGTCATCCCAGTTTACAAACTTAAGGTTTTGCAGCATTAATACCGCAACGTATAAAATAGCACCCGCTGTTGCATAAGCCGGCACCATTTGCGCAAGCGGCGCAAAAAACATCATTAGTAAAAAGCATATACCCACAACAACAGCTGTTAAGCCAGTACGCCCACCAACCGATACACCGGCCACAGACTCAATATAAGAAGTAGTGGTAGAAGTACCTAACATTGCCCCCGCAATAGTAGCTGTACTATCGGCACTTAAAGCACGCCCTAAACGTGGCATATTGCCTTTTTCATCGGTTAAGCCTGCTTTTTGAGTTACCGCAACTAACGTGCCTGATGTATCAAATAAATCAACAAACAAAAACGCAAAAATTACACTCAGCATAGAAAGCTCAAAGGCCGCTGCAAAATCAAGTTGCATGAAGGTAGGTAAAATAGACGGTGGCATTGACATTACGCCGTGGTACTCAACTAAGTCGAGGCTTAACGCAATGCCCGTTACTAGCAAAATGCTAATAAGTACGCCGCTTTTTATATCACGATAAAGCAAAGCAGCAATGACAAAAAAGCTTAAAATAGCTAATAAAGGACCTGCCGAAGTAATATCGCCAAGCTGTACTAATGTAGCTGGGCTTGAAACAATAATGCCTGCATTTTTAAGCGCAATTAACGCTAAAAACGCACCAATACCAGTGGCAATAGCCTGCTTTAAAACCAAAGGAATAGCATTAATTATCCACTCTCTGACCTTAAACAAACTTAATATTAAAAATATACAACCAGACATAAATACCGCACCTAATGCAGCTTGCCAGCTATAACCCATGCCCAGTACAACACCGTAAGTAAAAAATGCGTTTAAACCCATGCCCGGCGCAAGTGCTAAAGGGTAATTAGCCCACAATCCCATAATAAAACAGCCAATAGCAGCCGCAATACAGGTAGCAACAAATGCAGCACCTTGATCCATGCCTGCTTCCGCAAGCATTGCAGGGTTTACAAATACAATGTAAACCATAGTAATGAAAGTAGTGATTCCAGCAATGCTTTCGCGTCGCACATTGGAGTTATTTTCGCGGAGTTTAAATAGAGCTTCGAGCATAATAGACTTGTGATAGTAAAAAGTGACGTGATTTTACCATAAAATTAAGTATAAACAGGACATTTTACCTTGCGATATACTAAACTGTTGACGTAGAAACTATAAAAAAGAAAATATATGAATAAGACTCAGCCTAGCGGACAAGACTTAGAGCAGCAATTAAACAATATTTTAGATTTTGTAACACAGCCTACAAACCACAGCGCTGAAAACAATAGTGATGTAAGTGAGCAAACAACACTTAACAAAGCACTGTATTATTTAAAGCATAACCAAGCACCGTTGGCAGCTAAGTGGATGCGCCTTGCCGCAATGGCCGGAAATCATCGCGCCCAGTTTTATTTAGGGTTATTTTTTGTCAAAGGCCAAGGCGTACCAAAAAGCGTATTTCACGCAGCAGCATGGTTAAGTTTAGCCAGCAGCCAAGGCTATGAACCGGCAACCGCTGCTTTAAATGATTTAAGAAAATATATCGACACCAAACGTCTTAAAGACGCTCAGTGCTATGCAGCCAGTTTGTATGAGCAAATCCACCAAATTCAGTTTGCCCACTTAATCCCAAAAAATGACTAACTACTGTATAGCTAACAGCTAAGCACTGTAAAACACACTAAAATAACTGTATAGCCATCCCTTAAGTACTGTATAACGCTGCTACACTTTATACAGTACTGCAAACACCCTCAGCTTTCACTTACACGGCTTAAATTATAACCCACTGTTTTTAAAGTGTTATTTTTATTATTTATTTTTTAAAACCATTAACTGTATAAAAAATAACAAAAAACGCTTGCACACAACAACTGTATAAACTACTGTATACATGTACTGTATATAAACCCAGTGAGTGAGACCTATGCTACAGCCAATTACCGTAAGAACCGTTAAAAGCTACCAACAACATGATGAAAGTGAGTCGGTAAACTTAATAAAAGTAGAAGATGAAATTTCTGCTACGTTTGAGATGCTAAAAGTGTTGCACCAATACAATAGCTCTAACGCGTGGACCTTACTGATTGCGCCCGACCATGTACCTAGTAAAGCCTTGTTAGATAGCTGCTCTATAGATACCAGCAAACTGCTTGTAATAAGACAAAAGCATTTAGTAAATTTAGAGTATGTGCTTAATTCAGCACTTCATAATGGTAACTTTGCAGCCATAATCACGTGGACAGATATAGTAAGTGAGCAGCAGCTTGTTAATTTATCGCTTAATTTAGACAAAAGAAGCGCTAAGCTATTTTGCTTTACTAAAAAAACCAGTACTACAGCAATATCACTTACTCAATAAGCTTGGTAAAATACATTTTTAATTTATGTTAATTAGTATTTTATGAGTGTAACCAGTACTAGCGCTTGCTTATGCAACAGTCAGCTTAATTATGGCGACTGTTGCCAGCCTTATCATCTTGATATAAAAACCCCAGCCACACCTGAGCAACTAATGCGTTCGCGCTTTAGTGCTTATGCATTAAAAAATGCATCTTATGTATTTAAAACTTACGCCAAAGAAAAACAAGCACAAAACCCAGTAAATGAAATTGCTGACTTTGCTAATAGCTGCCGCTTTGTAAAATTAGTTGTGCGCGATACGCAGCAAAGTGATGAGCGAGGTTATGTTGCCTTTAACGCGTATTATTTTTACCAAAACTTATATTGTGAGTTGGATGAGAAATCAGACTTTATAAAAGAGGACGGTGAATGGCGTTATTTAGAGGGAATTATTAATCCGGTCGCCGATATAAAAGTTGCCAGAAACGACCCCTGCCCATGTGCAAGCGGTAAAAAATATAAAAAGTGTCACAGTGTATAAAATAAGCTAAACACTTAGCATAAAAATAGCTTTTTATTTAAGCGCTACTCTATACCACTAAACATGTTAATAACTGCCATAAACAAAAAATGGACCATCTAGGTCCATTTTCTACAATATTGCTATTGGTTTATTCATCATCATCTAGATCGAACGATTCACGCTGCGCAGGTCTAGCTAAAATCTCAACATAGAATGAAGTAAGCGCCTGCTTTTCGATTTCGCTGATCTTGTTGTTAATTTCAGCTACGTGAACAACTTCGGCATCATCGGCACTTGTGCCAAACTTACAGTCAAACGCCCAGTAATCAGCTTCAACAGGTAGCGTTTTATTGCGCTCTCTTTTCAAATATTTTTTCACTTCATGCTTTGCAGCATCAACCATACGAGGGTATTTGATTTTCTCATGATTTAGCGTGAATGTTTTCTTCATTACGTTCCTAATTACCTTGATTTAATGATAATGGCACTCAAGTCATACCATTTGCAGCCATTATAGCAATTGCATTTAATTTGTGGATGCTTTTTTTAAACAAAAAAAGAATTGTTCTATTTTATTGCATAACCGGTTATTAAATATAAGGTGTTTTAGGCTTTTAAAACGCACAAGTGTTAAATTATTTTTATGCGTTAGCAACAAGCAATGGCTTATGTATAGCCCCATTAGTTAAATCGTCATAAAATGCTGCGGCGTCCATTTGTGGGCTTGCAAGCGCGGTGTGCGTGTCATTTAAGCGCCTGCGTACTGATAGTTCACAATTATCGATTACTGTTAAAGGAATATGTAACTTGTCATCTCTAATCGCTAGTGGCTCAGGGTTTAAGCAGTGGCTTAATTTTATTGCTTTCATGCCTGCTTGCTCGCCTTGTTGAACAATCACCGACGCGTGCTCTTGCCCTATGGTCATATCAAATTTTTCGGGAGCTAATAATTGCTTTGGTCCAGCACCAAAGCGCTCCCTTAACTGTTCTTCGTCTACATAAGCACTATGCGTTTCACTTTTTGGCAAGTGAAATTGACTAAAATCCAGCGCATCGTGCGATAGCATCGCTAATAAAAGTGAGAATTCGCCTCTGCGATTTTCATGCACACTTTTATTTAGCCTGGTCTTTAGTTGACTCTCTGTGATTAACAAATCATCGATTTGCATAGTCTTTAGCCGATTATGATAACTGATAGATATTTATCGGCTTTATTTCAAATTTCTTTAGCTTTTTTCTTTACTTAAATACGCAGTTTGCTATTATCAGCGCCGTTGCATTGGAGGGGTTCCCGAGCGGCCAAAGGGATCAGACTGTAAATCTGACGGCTCAGCCTTCGCTGGTTCGAA